>JAFZUN010000162.1 GCA_017618315.1 Spirochaetales bacterium | reverse complement strand
GGAGAAGGGAATTGACTTCATCCTGGCAGTCGGCGGAGGAACCGTCATGGACACGGCTAAGGCCATTGCGTTCTTCTGCGAGAATGACGGGGATCTCTGTGAATATGTTCTTTACCGCAAGGCAAGTCCGAAATGCATGAAGGTGGCAAGTGTCGTGACGCTCTCTGGAACGGGAAGTGAGGTATCGGCCACAGCCATGATAATCGATGACAGGTCCAATCCGGAGATCAAGTATCCGCTTTTCCAGGAGTCCATCAGGTTCCTGTTCTCCGTCATGGACCCGTCTCTGACGTGCACGCTGCCCATGTGCACCACGATTGCCGGGGCCTTTGACGCCATTACCCACATCATGGAGCATTATTTCTGCGGCCCAAGCGGTTATGACCTTCAGGACCGCATGTGTGAGGCCGTCATCAGCTCCATCATGGTGAATATGAGATCTGTGAAGGAGAATCCGTCAGACTACGGTACAAGGGCCCAGCTTCAGATGGGCGCCACGCTTGCAAACAGCACGCTGTTGGGAATAGGTTGCGACAGTGACTGGGCGGTACACTACATGGAGAATCCGGTGACCACAATGACGCATAACCTTCACGGAAGTACGCTCTCCATCATATCAGTGGCATGGATGCGCCACTGCTACAGGCGTGACCTCAAGAAGGCCGTGAATTTCGCGGTGCGTGTCATGGGAGTTGAGGAGGCTGCCTCAGATGATGAGACGGCAATCAGGGGCATTGATGCCTTTGAGGCCTTCTTGAAGGAAGTGGGGCTTCCGGTCAGGCTGAGCGAGATCGGAGTTGGTCCGGACAAGTTCGAAGATCTGGCAGACAGGGCATTTGTCACTGCCGGAAGCAAGACTCTGGGAGGTGTGTCCCACCTGACCAGAGATGAAGTTTTAAGAATTTATGAACTGGCTAGATGATTTTCGGGAGGTAAACAGAAATGCTGGTTAGTATCAAGGAAATGCTCGGCCGCGCAAAGGCCGAGGGATACGGAGTACCTGCGGTATCTGCAGGAAATGAGGTTACCCTCAGGGCTGCGATAGAGGAGGCAGAGAAGGCTTCTTCACCTATTATCATCCTTGTGGGCTATTATTTCACGGATGCGGTCAACTACTATTGCCGCCTGATTGAGGATTTTGCAAAGGCAGCCAGCGTTCCCGTGACCGCAATGTGGGACCATTCTGCGAACTTCAAGCAGTCGGTCCGCGGAATCCGCGCAGGCTTCCCGTCAATCATGGTCGACAGATCATCTCTGCCGTATGCGGAGAACGTCGCCCAGGTAAAGGAGCTTGTCAGGTTCGCTCATGCTGTTGACATAGATGTAGAGGCTGAGATCGGTCATGTCGGCGGTGCTGACGAGGACATGGGTCCGAACAGCGAGAACGCCCTCACTGTCCCTGCAGAGGCTGTGAGCTTTGTCAAGGAGACAGACTGTGACTGTCTTGCTGTCGCCATCGGAACAGCCCACGGCGCATACAAGGGAGTGCCCGAGATCCGCTTTGACCTGTTGAAGGAGCTTGCGGACAAGGTTCCGGTACCTTTGGTACTGCACGGCGGAAGCGGAACAGGAGACGAGAACATCTCCAAGGCCTGCCGCATGGGTATCACAAAGGTCAATGTGGCTAACGAGCTGATGCAGGCAAGCTACGATGCTCTTGCAGAGTTCGGAATTGAGGGCAACAGGGCCTATCAGTTCTGGCCTGTATTGGAGAAGGGCTACAGGAAACATGTGGCTCATCTGTTCGAGGTCACAGGATGTGCAGGAAAGGCATGGCAGGCAAAACAGTGCCTGACAGCCAAACTGATGAAGTAACGTATTCCAGGGTTCTGGATTAAGTGAATATCGAAATCAAATCAAAAGGAGAAAAAGATGAAAAAACTACTTATGGTTTTGTTGGTCATTGCTCTTGCAGCATCG
>JAFZUN010000161.1 GCA_017618315.1 Spirochaetales bacterium | reverse complement strand
CAGGAACAAGGCAGATCTCATTAGCAAGGCAGCCTCAATCGAGGCGCTGTTTGATGTATTGTTCTCTGACAACGACAAGGTGGCTGTTGAGTACAGCACAGGCCTGAAGAACACAAGACTCACCGGTAAGGATGCTGAGAAAAAGATAAGGGATTTGACAGATAAAAAAATCTCTGGATGTGATCTGGATGCAATCAAAAAAGGAATCGTGAAAGCATTTGAGATGCCGTTAGGAAGAAGACCTGAGTCAATCAAAGCACTGCTTCTGGCTCCGCCAGAGACAGAGATGGGACTATGCTGCATGCTGGCCTGTGCGGCAATAGGAGCAACTATAGTCCTGCCTCAGGATGACAGGATACAGACTGTATCAGATACTGCCAGAAACCACGATGTCACTCACGTGATAGCATATCCGTTGATGCTTTCCGCACTTATGAAGAGGACACAGAAAAAGGCTTTGAAGAGCGGCAAACTGGAGTCATTGAATAAGGCTCTCGGAAGCTCCGGACCGGTTGGGAAGCTGATATATGGATCAACACTGAAGAAAACAAAAACAGAGATGTTCGGATCTTCTTCAGAAGTGATTTTCACGAATAATGATGGCCTAAATTCTAATATAACTTCATTCTTCTCTAAGATTGGCTGTATTTTAGGCTATTACAACTCAGATGTTATGACTCCAGCTGATCCTATAGAGGGCAAGTTGGATTCCATGTATATCCGCTCATGTGTCATGGTTGAGGCCGTCCAGGGCAAGCATGTTCTGGTTGTGTCTGTTGATCCGGGGCTGTCTCCAAGAAAGACAGCGTCAGTCATCAGGAGTGTTAGGTCTGTCCGTGAGAATGGTGATGCAGTGTTCACGACTGATGACCTCTCTTATGGAGGACACGCCATCAACCGCAGCAAGGTGGCAGAGGATTATAAGAACGTCACTCTGAATCTGATTGATCCGGACAGTCTTCCTGCAAATGCAGTCATGTCTGAGACTGAAGTCAAGGAAAAGGTCACCAGGTGCTTTGCCGGGGTTCTTGACCGCAGAGTGGATGAGATTTCCTTCACAGGAGATTTCTTCAGGACGTTCAACGGAGAGAGCATGGATTACTTTGTCCTTCTCGGTGACCTTGAGACTGCTTTTGACATTGTGCTCTCTACCAAGGAAGGCTCACGTCTCTCCTCTGTGAAAGACTTCACAAGATATATTCTCAAACACATGGATGACTGAGCCGATGCTTGCGTTCTTCAACTGGTTCACAAAGATCACGGGATATCCGTTTTTCCTTGTTGCGTTCAAGACAAAGGTCTTCTATCAGAACAGGAAGGTTCAGGGAAGACGCATCAGGGGCAAGGCACTGGTGGTGACAAACCACAAGGCAATATATGACTTTGCAGTCTGGATGTTCGTGTTCATGACCCGGACTCTGCGCTGCATTGTGGCCGAGGTGACATATGACCTTAATCCAGTACTCCATGCTCTTCTGAAGATGTGGGGTGCAATCAGGGTTGACAGACATGACAATGACTTCGAGTTCATGTGGAAGTCCATAGACATCCTGAAGAAGGGCGGGGTGGTCGAGATATTCCCGGAGTCCAGGATTCCGGAGAAAGACGAGCCGACACCGCTTGAGTTCAAGCCCAGCTATGTCTACATTGCCCTCAGATCCGATGCTCCGATTATCCCGGTGTTCACTGACGGATGCTATTTCTCCAGAAAGCGCTCACATGTCATGATCGGGACACCGATTTATGCGTCGGAGCTTTATGATGAGTCTTTGGGTGAGAGAGAGAACATAGAGGCAATCAACAGTTTTGTCCGTTCAAGGATCATTGAGTTGGGGGAAGAGCTTGAAAAACGAAAAAACAGAAGATAAGAGCTATTTCCTCTATGACTTTGCAAAGGTGACCGGAGTTCTCCCGGCTCTTCTGTTCTGGAGACCTAAGGTCCACTGGCCATTCGGGAAAGAACGCATCCCCGACGGGCCGTTCATCGTGGTCTCAAACCACAACGCGTTCACCAATCCCATTGTCCTTCTGTTGACAATCAGGAAGAGACATCTGAATTTCATGGCCACCACAGAACTCATGGGCAATGCCCCAGGGCGTTTCGTGTTCAGGCACTTCCATTTGATTCCGGTGAGCAAGGACAATTTCAGCATGGATACCTATTACTGCCTGATGAACTGTCTGAAGAAGGGTAACGGGGCTGTGATTTTCCCTGAGGGATTCGTCGACACTGATGAGGATATGGTGCATCCGTTCAAGGATGGCACTGTGCTTCTTGCCATGAAGGCAAATGTCCCGATCCTCCCTGTATATATAGGTAAAAGGACTTCTTCATTCAGACGACAACATGTTATAATCGGAAAGTTGTACAGACCGGGTGCAGATGACAGCTCAAGGCTGTCAATGGCCAGGGTCAGGGAATTGACCGGACTTCTTCATCAGAAGGAGCTGGAACTTGAGAAATACTATAAGCAAGAGGTGAGAAAATGAGCTTTGTCATTGAGAATGTCTTTGACAAGTACACTGATCCCGCCACATTGGCCAGGATTGTGGATTATCCTAACGTGACAAGCATGTGGAGAAGCTGTGTCAGCCAGTATGCTGATCTTCCCGCAGTTGATGACGGGCGTGCCTACAGCTACAGGCAGCTGGATGATCTGGCTGCTAAGGTCAGGGGAATGCTTGAGAAGGCAGGCGTATCACGATCTGCCAAGGTCGGTATCTTCATGCCGAATTCCGTGGAGTTCGTCTACAGCTTCATCGGATGCTCGACATATGGTGCGACAGCTGTTCTGATTCCTCCTCAGCTTGATGATGTGACGCTCTTTGGCTTCTCAATGAAGTATGCCTTGGATGCAGTTCTTACTGTTGATTCAATGCTGCCTAAGACCGGTGTTATCTCGGCAAAGAGACCCGGATTCCCCGTCCTGAATGCATCTAAGCTCGGAGAGGAGACTGCTCCTGATTATGACATAGACACAAACAGCCCGTGTGCCGTGATGTTCACGGGAGGAACAACCGGAAGAAGCAAGGGAGTTATCCTCAGCCACAGGGCAGTTATGAGGGGAACAAAGAACGGATGCTACGGCTATCAGGATGTCTTTAATCAGAGATACTTCATTGTGCTTCCGATGACACATGTTTTCGGACTTATCAGGAACACCCTGACATCCCTTTATACCGGAAGCTGCCTGCATATCTGTCATGATAACACCCAGATGTTCAGGGAGATAGCAATGTTCAGACCAACAATTCTTGTTCTGGTTCCTGCACTTGCTGAGATGGCTCTGAACATCTCAAGACAGTTCGGAAAGAACATGCTTGGTCCGGACTGCAAGTACATAATCTGTGGAGCTGCATCAGTTGCTCCATATCTTGTTAAAGCTTGGAAAAATCTAGGTATAACCTTGTTTCCGGGCTATGGTTTGACCGAGAGTGCCAACCTTGTCAGCGGCAACCCTGATTGTCTCGAGCACCCGGATTCCGTGGGATACATCTACAGCGGAATGGAGGTGAAGGTCGTTGATGGTGAGCTCTGGCTCAAAGGCGTGAACATGCTTGACGGCTATGCCTCGGAGCCCGAGGAAGAGGCCAGATCCTTCTCTGACGGATGGTTCCGCACCGGAGACCTCGTTCGCTTTGATGAGGAAGGAAGACTCTACATCACAGGCAGGATCAAGGAGATAATAGTGCTCTCAAACGGTGAGAACATCTCGCCTGCGGAGCTTGAGGCCAAGTTCAACGAATGTGACTGCATCCAGGATTGTCTTGTCTACTCCAAGATTGAGGACGGCCGTGAGCTTCTGGTGCTGGAGGTTTTACCCAGACCTGCTGTGATGGCAACTGTAGAGGAATCACAACGTGAGTCTTACATCAAGGAAAAGATCAACGGCATCAATGCCACCCTTCCGTCCTTCAAGCAGGTAAACAAGGTCGTGATCAGGACATCTGACTTCAAGCGCTCGCCGAGCATGAAGATTCTCAGGAAGCAGGACTGACATGGACAGGAAAGAGATATTCGACAAACTGAAGGAGATTCTCTCATTCAGCTTCAGCGACTCATCTGAGATCCTGGAGAACTGCAGTGAGAGCTCGAACCTTATCACTGATCTCGGACTGAACTCAGTGGGAATGCTCTTCATGGTCATATCCATTGAGGAGGCATTCTCTATAAGGTTTGAGAATGTGAATCTGGCAAGTTTTGTAACAGTTAAAGACGTCATTGACTACATTGAGGAAAAGAGGAGAGAAGTATGAGCGGTAAATTCGTCGTGCTTACAGATCCGACTTGTGATCTGACAAAGGAAATCAGAGAGGAGTATGGGATAGAGTTCGTGCCCGGGCACTTCACACTTCCTGATAAGACAGAGAAGATCAGTGACCTGACATGGGACGACATCTCCCGTGAGGATTTCTACAACAACCTGAGAAAGAATCCTCTTGAGTACAAGACTGCACCGCCTAACGCATATGAGTTCAGCGTCGCATTTGAGAAGCTGGCTGAGAAGGGTTGTGATATTCTGGTTCTCACAATCTCATCTGCAATCAGCGGCACATTCGGCTTTGCCCGTGCCGGTGCGGAGACCGTGCTCCAGAAATATCCTGATGTTAAGATCAGAATCATCGATACCCTGAGGTTCGGACCCGGTATTGGTCTGCTCTGCATTATGGCAAGCCAGCTCAGGGACCAGGGCATTGATGTGGATGAGGCCGCAGAGCGCATCCAGGGGATGAGATTCAATATCCATCAGTCAGGCTGGCTGGATGACCTCTCATTTGTAGCAAGAACAAAGAGGATGAACGGGACAAAGGCGTTCTTCGGCACTATTGCCGGAATCAAGCCAATAGGAGACCTTGATCCCAACGGAATGACCACCATCATCGGAAAGGCCAAGGGTGAGAAATCAGCCTATGAGCTCTGTCTCAAGTACATGGAGAAGACTATCACTGATCCGAATGACCACATAGTGATTGTCGCCCACACCAACAGGGAGAAGCAGGCTTTAGAGTTCAAGGCCATGATTGAGGAGCGCATAAAGCCCGCCAAGACCATCCTTACAACGGTGTTCCCATCATGCGGAGTCAACATCGGACCTGGTCTGATGGCCGCTTATTATTATGGAAAGCCGGTAACACAGAATCTCGAGGAGGAGAAGAAGCTCTT
>JAFZUN010000160.1 GCA_017618315.1 Spirochaetales bacterium | reverse complement strand
TTCCTTCTTCTTGTCCTTGGCTTTCTTCTCAGGCTTCTCAGTCTTCTTTGTCAGCTCAAGGATTGCCATTTCGGCGGCATCTCCAAGACGGTTCTGGGTCTTGATGATGCGGGTGTATCCACCATTGGCGTCAGCATAAAGCGGAGCGATCTCGGTGAACAGTTTGTTTACGACTGCCTCGTCAAAAAGAATGGCAGAAGTAAGTCTGCGGTTGTGCACATTGTCAACCTTGGCTCTTGTGATCATCTTCTCTGCGAGACGCTGGACTTCCTTGGCCTTGGCCTTGGTTGTCTCGATTCTCTCGAAGCGGAACAGGCTTGTGACCATGTTTCTCTTGAGGGCCTTGCGTTCTGCATTGTTTCTGCTCAGAGCGTTGAATCCAATCTTATGCTTCATTGTTCTCTTCCTTGTTGCCCGGGACTCTGATTGAGTTCTTCAGGACACTGTAATCTGTCATTCCAAGCCCGAGGTTCCACTCCTTGAGCTTTTCTTTGATTTCAGAGAGGGACTTCTTGCCGAAGTTTCTTGTCTTGGCAATCTCCTCCTCCGTCATCTTCGTGAGGTCTCCGATTGTGCGGATGTTGGCGTTCTTCAAGCAGTTGCTTGAGCGCACTGTGAGCTCCAGCTCCTCGACTGAAGTGTTGAGGATCTTTCTGACCTTCTCCTCTTCCTCGTCAACCTCATCGCTGCCATTGACCATGCTCTCATCAAAATTGATGAAAATGGAAAAATGATCCTTGGCGATCTTTGCAGCCTCTGCCAATGCATTCTCCGGAGAGATTGTGCCGTCTGTCCAGATCTCGAGATCCATCTTGTCGTAGTCGTTTCTCTGTCCGACACGGGTCGGCTCGATGGAATACTTCACGCGTGTGACCGGTGAGAAGATTGCATCGACAGGAATGGTTCCTATGACCTCGACATAATTCTGGCTGACCTCTGCCGGGACATAACCGCGGGCAAAGTCAATCTGAACAACCATCTCAAGGTTTGTGTCATCCATCATGTCAAAGATCTCAAGATCCTTGTTGATGACCTCAACACGGTCCTTCTCGAAATCAGCACCGGTGATTGTGCCGGGGCCCTTGCACTCGAGTGAGATTGTGGTTGACTCCACCTCCTCAGGCATGGTGAGTCTGAGCTTCTTCAGGCGGGCAATGATCTCGCAGATGTCCTGCTTGACTCCCGGAATAGCCTCAAACTCGCTTGAGATCAGATGTGAGGTTCCGTCTGCATCGTAATATGTAAACCACACGGCAGTGATTGCATATCCCTGGATTGAAGACAAGAGAACTCTGCGCAGTGTGTTGCCGATTGTTGTTCCAAAGCCTCTCTCAAACGGATAGGCCGTGAACTTCCCGTAATTGGCTTCAACTTTGCTGTGCTCCATTGAAATCGATCTGGGCTTCTTGAATCCCTTCATTAGGTTCTTGCGTGCCATTGACACTCCTTTACATTTCGGAAGCCCGCCTTATTCAGGCGGCTTCACACTTATCTGGAATACAACTCAACAACAAGCTGCTCGTTGACTCCCTCAAGCTCCTTAACCTCTTCCTTCTTGGGAACAGCATTGAACTGACCCTTCATGTTGTCTGCATCAACAGTGAGCCATGGGCTAACACCGCTCTTGCTGACCTCGATGAGGTTCTCCTTGATCATGATCATCTTCTTGCTCTGCGGTGCGATCTCAATCTCATCTCCGACCTTCAGTCTATAAGAAGGGATGTCAACACGCTTTCCGTTCACAAACACGTGACCGTGGCTTACAAGCTGTGAAGCCTGCGGGCGGCTGCATGCGAAATGCATTCTGAAGACGACATTGTCAAGTCTGCGCTCGAGAAGACCAATGAGGTTGTCACCGGTCTTTCCGGCCATTCTGCTGGCCTCGTCGAATGTGAGCTTGAACTGCTTCTCAAGCATGCAATAGATTCTCTTGAGCTTCTGCTTTGCACGAAGCATCAATGCGTAATCGGTAGGCTTCTTTGCACGAGCCTTCGGATCCTTGCCGGGAAGTCCGCACTCTGCCGGATTGTTCATCGGGCACTTTGCGGAAAGGCATCTTGAACCCTTAAGGAAGAGCTTTGCTCTCTCTGCTCTGCAGTATCTGCACTTTGGTCCTGTATATCTAGCCATTTTCTACTCTCTCCTCGTCAGATTCTTCTGGTCTTTCTTGGTCTGCATCCGTTGTGCGGGATCGGTGTCACGTCACGGATTGAGCGGACCTTGAGTCCGAGTGCGCCGAGGCAACGGATAGCGGACTCACGTCCCTGGCCCGGGCCCTTAACAAAGACATTGACTTCTCTGAGACCGTAGTCAAGAGCCTTCTTCGCGGCAGTCTCACATGTTGTCTGAGCTGCATACGGAGTTGACTTCTTAGCTCCACGGAATCCGAGTCCGCCGGCACTTGACCATGAGAT
>JAFZUN010000159.1 GCA_017618315.1 Spirochaetales bacterium | reverse complement strand
CTGTTTGACGTCTCAATGTGTCTTCTGGCAATCAAGAAAAAGAACTCGCTTGCCTATGCTGCGACAAAGCCTTTCCTGATGCCGCTTCTGTGTGCTGTTTACTTCTGTTTTCTTCCCGCAGGACTCAGAGGTTTGGGCTATCAGAAATTCGTGATTGCTGCGCTTATCCTCCATTGTCTGGGAGATATTTTCCTGCTATTTCCAAGATCCAAGAGCAAGAAGTTCCTCTATCTGGGAATGCTCAGCTTCTTCACCGGGCATCTTTTCTATTCGGGCTGGTTCATCAAAGCTCCGGTGGGACATTCAAAACAATGTGCTGTGGTTGTATTCTTTTTGTGTTTTTTACTTGAATACCTGCTTTTCAGGCAATTGATTCTTGGTCCCAGAAAGTATGCCCCTGTGCTGTTGCCTTATTCTTTCGGCCTGTGCATGGTGGCAATCTCAATAGCCTCCACGATGGGACAGGGTTCTCCGGTTTACGCAACGCTGATCAGTTTCTGTGGCATCTCGCTTTTCTATTTCTCGGACTTCTGCATCATGAGGCGTCTTGTCAGGTTGCCGCTGTTCGGGCAGATGATGGTCATGAGCACATACATAGCAGGCCAGAGCCTGATAATCCTGGGCATGCTGCTAATGCAGGCATGTTGTTAGGCAACTCTACGATTAGTGTTGTGCTTTAGTTAATTTTTCCAATAAACACTACTACTCATGTATTAATTGTTTCTGTTATAATGGTACTGTTATGCCAGAGAAAAAACCCGTTTATGATGAAAGCGCCGTAAAGACAATGTCCCCGCTGGAGCATATCAGGCTGCGTCCCGGTATGTACATCGGCCGTCTTGGCAACGGCACACATGTGGATGATGGAATATATGTTCTCATGAAAGAGGTCATCGATAACAGCATCGATGAGTTCATCATGGGCGCAGGCAACAGGATTACAATCCGACTTGAGAACAAGAAGGTGAGTGTCCGCGACCACGGAAGAGGAATCCCTCTGGGAAAGGTCATTGACTGCGTGTCAGAAATCAACACAGGCGCAAAATACAACGACGATGTCTTCCAGTTCAGCGTCGGTCTCAACGGTGTCGGAACCAAAGCGGTCAATGCCCTGAGCTCATGGTTCCATGTCAAATCCTTCCGCGACGGAAAGTTCTTCGAGGCATATTTCGAGCATGGAGAGCTCAAGTCCCAGAATGAGGGCAAGACCGATGAGCCGAACGGGACTCTGACGGAGTTTATTCCTGACGAGGAGGTCTTTGGGACATACGCCTTCAATGACGATTTCATAACCCAGAGACTGAACAACTACTGCTACCTGAACACCGGCCTGACGCTTGATTACAACAAGAGGATCTTCAAGAGCCAGCACGGACTTCTTGATCTGCTTGAGAAGGAAGTCGAGGATAACGGAATCTACGAGATCATCCATTACCGTGGAAAGATGATCGAGTTTGCCTTCACACATACCCGAGAGTTCAGTGGCGAGACCTATTTCTCCTATGTCAACGGACAGTACACCAGTGACGGCGGAACGCATCAGGCAGCATTCAAGGAAGGAATCCTTGCAGGAGTGAAGGAGTTCTTCAAGAAATACACATGGGCCCCGCAGGATGTGCGAGAGGGTGTTGTGGGTGCAATTGCCATCAAGGTCCAGACCCCGGTGTTCGAGAGCCAGACCAAGAACAAGCTGGGCAACACCGAAGTCCGCATGCCCATCATCAACGAGGTCAAGGAAGCTGTAGTTGATTTCCTTCACAAGAACCCTGAAGTGGCGCAGCTTCTAAACCAGAAGATCCTTACCAATGAGAACATCCGCAAGAAGCTCTCTGAGGTCAAGAAGATCGCCAAGGAGAACGCCAAGAAGATATCCATCAATATCCCCAAGCTGAAGGACTGCAAGTTCCATCTGGGACAGACCGGGCCGCATGCCGACATGGGTGAGAGATCCATGATCTTCCTGACAGAGGGAGACTCCGCATCAGGAACACTGAACACCGCACGCGATGTCATGACGCAGGCAGTGTTCAGCCTCAGGGGAAAGCCGCTTAACACAAACGGCATGGCCATGACGGACATGTATAAGAATGCGGAACTTTACAACGTGATGGCAGCACTTGGCATTGAGAACGGCATTGAGGGGTTGCGTTATTCCAAGGTCATATTCGCCACTGATGCCGATATTGACGGCTTCCATATCAGGATCCTGCTTCTCACATACTTCTTGAGTTATTTCGAGGACCTGATTCATAACGGCCGTGTCTGGATCCTTGACACCCCGCTTTTCAGGGTCCGCAACAAGAACGTCACCACTTACTGCTACTCGGAAGAGGAGCGGGATAACATGATGAGGCAGATCAAGGGATCCGAGGTCACCAGGTTCAAGGGACTTGGTGAGATATCGGCCAAGGAGTTCGGCCAGTTCATCGGAGAGGACATGCGTCTCATTCCGGTGACCATAGACAGTCTTGCCGAAGCCCGCAAGGCCATGAATTTCTACATGGGAAACAACACACCCGAAAGGCGTGACTTCATCATGGAGAATCTGGTGTAAGGAGGCAGTCAGATGGCAAACGCAAAAGATCTGTTCAGACAGAATTTCATAGAATATGCCTCCTATGTCATCAAGGACAGGGCAATCCCGGACATCGAGGACGGCCTTAAACCGGTACAGCGCAGAATCCTGCACACCATGATTGAGACCGATGACGGCCGGTTCAACAAGGTTGCCAACGTGGTTGGATCCACCATGAAATACCATCCCCATGGCGATGCCTCCATTTACACTGCACTTGTCAATCTTGCCAACTATGACCTCTTCATAGACAAGCAGGGTAATTACGGAAACTTCATGACAGGTGACGGACCTGCAGCGGCAAGATACATTGAGTGCCGCCTGCTTCCGTTTGCCAAGAAGGTTTTGTACAACCCTGAGATCACAGAGTATGTGGAGTCCTATGACGGCAGGAACAAAGAGCCTGTCGTGTTCCCGGCAAAGATACCAGTAGTTCTCATCCAGGGAACAGAGGGTATTGCCGTAGGTATGTCCACAAAAATCCTGCCCCACAATGCGCTAGAGGTCATAGACGCTCAGATAGCCGCCATCCGCGGCGATGAGTTCCAGCTGTTCCCCGATTTTCCCGGCGGCGGAATCATGGATGTCTCTGACTACCAGGACGGACTTGGCTCTGTTGCGGTCCGGGCAAAGCTTGATACCTCCAACGCGAAGAAGATCATCATAGAGGAGCTTCCGTTCGGTGTCGACAGCGAGAAGATGATCAAGTCCATTGAGGAGGCCATCAAGAAGGGCAGGCTCAAGATCCAGAGTGTCAGCGACTTCACCGCTGACAAGGTGAACATCGAGATCTCGCTTGCCAAGGGCACATACACCAAGGATGTCGTTGACGCCCTTTACGCCTACACACTCTGCGAGCAGAAGATTTCGGTCAACTGTCTGGTCATCCGCGACAAGCTTCCGCATGTCTGCACCGTGAGCGATGTCATCCGCTACCACGCGGACCACATTATCGAGGTCTCCAAGAAGGAGCTCGAGGTTCAGAGGGGACATCTCTTTGACAAGCTGCACACAAGAACTCTTGAGCGCATATTCATTGAGGAGCGCATCTACAAGAGGATTGAGCAGAAGAGGACACAGGAGGCTGTGGTTCAGGCAATCAGGACCGGTTTTGAGCCGTATCTTGACCAGCTTGTGCGTGAGATCACGGATGATGATATTGACCACCTCCTGAAGATTCCAATCCGCAGGATCTCATTGTTCGATATTGAGAAGAACAAGGAGGAGATCGACCAGATCAATGCCGATATCAGGCAGGTTGATTATGATCTCGGACATCTGGATGAGTACTCTATCAGGACCCTCAACGGTATCAAGGCCGACCTGGACAATGAGGAGCATCAGAGAAAGACGGTTATTGCCGACTTCAACATGGTGGACATCAGGGATGTGGCCAAGAGGGACATTGATCTCAGATATGACGGCATGACCGGATATCTTGGCACAAACGTCAAGACCGGCAATGCCCTGTTCAAGGTCTCGGAGTTCGACAAGATCCTTATTGTCCAGAAGAACGGCACATATTACTGCACCAATGTCTCTGACAGGCTGTTCGTGGGCAAGGATATTGCATACTGCGGACTTGCGGACAAAGACAGCCTTGAGGACCTTGTCTTCACTGTCATTTATCTGGACAAGAAGACCAAGGTGACATACATCAAGAGATGCAAGCTCAGCGGATTCATCCTGAACAAGCCTTATGAGCTTCTGCCGGATCCGGAGAACAACTCGATGAAGAAGCTCTCAGTCCTGCCTAACGCAGAGGTGACCGTGACCTATAAGGGACCGACAAGGGTCAAGGAGTCAACATTCCTGTTCTCCGACTTCCTGGTAAAGGGAGCAAAGGCCGGTGGTGTCACAATCACCAAGAAGGATATTGCCTCTATACGCATAAAGCCGTGCAAGCTTGTTGATGGCGGCAGATCCGAGGCAGTATCCTCCTCTGAACCTGATGAAGAGTCTGAGGTTGAAACAGTAGCCGAGATTGACATTGTTGCGCCCGAAAAAGAGGTAAAATCTGAATCTAAGGCCATTAAAAAGCAGTCAGATGATGACATGCCGGGACTTTTCGACGATGTTGACAACTGACGTCTCCCAGAGAATCCTCCATGAGGATAACCACATCATCATTGTGAACAAGCTCCCCGGAGAGATTGTCCAGGCGGACAAGACCGGGGATATCACACTGATGGATGACGTGAAGGACTACCTCAAGTGCAAGTACAACAAGCCTGGAAATGTGTTTCTGGGGCTCCCCCACAGGTTGGACAGACCCACAAGCGGGGTTGTTGTCTTTGCCAGGACAGACAAGGCCCTGAGCCGTCTGTCCCAGATGTTCAAGCTAGGGAAGATTGATAAACGCTACTGGGCTGTCGTGGACAGACCCATGACTGAGCCAGAAGGCGAGTTGCACCATTATATTTATAGAGATACTGTTAAGAACAAGAGCTTCGCATACAGCAGTTTTTCTGACTGTCGCCTTCCTGAAAACAGGAGATCCGAGCTTCAGGAGGCAAAGCTGGAATACAGGACAATAGGTCAGAGCGAGCGCTACACTCTTCTGGAGATACACCTTCTGACAGGGCGTCATCATCAGATAAGGGCCCAGCTGGCAGCCTGCGGGGTGCACATAAAGGGAGACCTGAAATACGGATTCCCCCGTTCGAATGCCGACGGCGGTATATGTCTTCATTCAAGGGAGATCAGGTTCATCCATCCTGTGAGCAACATGGAGATTCATGCCGTTGCTCCGGTTCCCGATGATCCGATCTGGTCTTACTTTACGTATTCATAAAAATCGCCTCTTAATATTTAGCGATTTCGCAATGTCTCATTGTTCATTTTTACCTAATCAAAAGCATTAAAGTTGACATCTGGCAGATTGGTGTTATGCTTAAAATGCAGTAGTGCGCAATTGACAAAAACAATTGGAGGATAATCATGTACAAATTAGATGAGTTCATGGCAGAGCTCGAGAGAAAGAACCCTGCACAGCCCGAGTTCATTCAGGCTGCAAGAGAAGTCATAGCATCAGTCATTGACGTCGTGAACGCCAATCCCCTTTACCTGAAGAACAAGATTCTTGACAGGATTGTTGAGCCGGAGAGAATCATCCAGTTCAGAGTCGAGTGGGAAGACGACAATCACGAGATCCAGGTCAACCGCGGCTGGCGTGTCCAGTACAACAGCGCAATCGGTCCTTACAAGGGCGGTCTGAGATTCCATGCCAACGTCACACTCGGAACCCTTAAGTTCCTGGGCTTTGAGCAGATCTTCAAGAACTCACTCACAACACTCCCGATGGGCGGTGGAAAGGGTGGTTCAGACTTCTCACCGCGCGGAAAGTCAGATGCAGAGATCATGCGTTTCTGCCGTGCTTTCATGACAGAGCTTGAGAAGTACATCGGACCAGACACAGATGTTCCTGCCGGAGACCTCGGAGTAGGTGGAAGAGAGATCGGTTACCTCTATGGCACATACCGCAAGATCCGCAACGAGAACACCGGCGTCCTTACCGGAAAAGGCTGGGGCTGGGGCGGAAGCCTTGTCAGACCTGAGGCAACCGGTTACGGCACAATGTACTTTGCAAACGAGATGCTCAACGAGCACAATGACGGTTTCAAGGGCAAGAGAGTTGCAATCTCCGGTTTCGGTAACGTCGCATGGGGCGCTGTCACAAAGGCAACCGAGCTCGGTGCCAAGGTCGTGACCCTCTCCGGACCTGACGGATACATCCTTGATGAGGAAGGAGTCAGCACTCCTGAGAAGATCGCCTACATGCTCGAGTTCAGAGCCTCCAACATGGATGTCATTGAGCCGTACGCAAAGAAGTTCGGCGCCAAGTTCGTCAAGGGCAAGAAGCCTTGGGAGGTTCCAGTAGACATGGCATTCCCATGTGCGCTGCAGAACGAGCTCAACGGTGAAGATGCCAAGCTGCTCATCAAGAACGGCGTGAAGTATGTCGTTGAGACATCCAACATGGGCTGCACACCTGAGGCTATCGAGGCCTTCCAGGCAGCACGCATTCCGTTTGCACCGGGCAAGGCAGCCAATGCTGGCGGCGTTGCTGTCTCAGGTCTTGAGATGAGCCAGAACGCCGAGCACTATTTCTGGCCCGCTGAGGAAGTTGACCAGAAGCTTCACGTCATCATGAAGAACATCCATGACAACTGCGTGAAGGAAGGCCGCTGCCCGGACGGATATATCGATTACGTCAAGGGTGCTAATATCGCCGGCTTCAAGAAGGTTGCCGACGCCATGTGCCAGCAGGGCTTCTGATTTTATAAGAGGCTTAAATGCGGGACTGCCATATGGTGGTCCCGTTTTTTTTGCTACGCGATACAATATAACTGCAGAAAAATTGCATTTTCATTGGAAAATACAATACAATTGCTAAAAATCAGCAACTATATTGTAAATTGCTGGCATTACGTGATTCTTAAAAGAAGAATTCATATAATAACTCTAACTGCAGGAGGTGTGTCAGATGCACTACGAGCTTGATGAAACATGGATGCCTTTTTCCTCCCTTATGCTCAAGCATATATACAACGTGCTTCTGATCTGCTCCGAGTACGACCGCTTCATGTTGGAAGAGGATGGCAGAGTAGAGGAGGAGCTGTACAGGGAATATACCTCTCTTGGACTATCTAATCCTCCTAAGATAACCCATACAAGTAGTGAGGAGAAGGCACTGGAGCTCCTGAAAACCTTGAAGTTCGATCTGGTCATCTCAATGCTGGATCTGGGAACGGACAGGGTTGAGACCTTTGCTCAGCAGGTCAAGGAATTTGACAGAACCCTTCCTTTCATAGCTCTTGCACCTTCACCGGACCACCGCAAGGCCAAGATACTGCGGGGTGAGAACTGTCCTTACATTGATTATATGTTCTACTGGATGGGTGACCCTTCTGTCTTCTTCGCCATGATCAAGCTCATAGAGGACAGCATCAATGTTGAGCATGACACCAACGAGGCTGACGTTCAGGTCATCATATTCGTAGAGGATTCCGTCAGATTCATATCCTCCTATCTCCCGCGCATGTACACTCTTCTTATTGAGCAGAACAGGGCAAGCATCAAGGAGGCCCTGAACGAATGGGGAACCAAGCTCAGGATGCGCGGACGTCCGAAGATCCTTCTTGCCAGAAGCTATTATGAGGCAATTAGGCTCTATTACCGTTACAGGCAGAATGTTCTCGGTGTCATCACGGACCTGAAGTATGATTCCCCATATGGAAGGGAGCTTGCTGGTGAATACCTGATAAAGGAAGTTAAAAAAGATAATCCCGACTGCCCGGTGCTTCTTCAGTCAACTGAAAAGGAGATAGGCGAAAAGATTGCCAGGGATAACGGATCCGGATTCTGCTGGAAGCTCTCACCTGACCACTATGAGTATTTGGGAGAGTATTTCAGGAACAACTATGACTTCGGGTCGCTGAACCTGTTCAATCCTGAGACAGGTGAGACAATCGCAACTGTCTCGACAATGAAGGAGCTGCAGGAGAAGATTCAGACCATGCCGTTGGACTCATTCATATACCACACAAGGCGAAACGACTTCTCCAGATGGCTTAGGGCTCAGTCCTTGTACCAGCTTGCCTCCAAGCTGAAGCCAATAACACTAAATCATGATGTCTCCAATGCCGAGGAGACCAGGCAGCTCATATATACCACAATCAAGGAGTACAGGAAGGAGAGAACCAGAGGAACAATCGCTGAATTCAACCGCGATGCCTATGATGAGACCATTTTCTTTGCCAGAATGGGCAACGGCTCACTTGGAGGAAAGGGAAGAGGCCTTGCTTTCATAGCCCTGGAGATGAAGGCGGCTTCCATGCGCAAGCGCTATTCCGGAATCTATGTATCAATTCCAAGGACGGTTGTCATCTCAACGGAAATCTTTGACCAGTTCATGAAGCTCAATGGCTTCATGCCCGGTGATTTCACTGATAAACCGGATTCAGAGGTTCTTACAAGAATCCTTTCCGGAAGACTGCCTGATGAGTTTGAGAAAGACCTCAGAAAGATTGTCGAGGTTATCACTGTCCCCATGTCTGTGAGATCCTCATCCCTTCTGGAAGACAGCCACTACCAGCCGTTTGCAGGTGTCTACCAGACCTGCATGATCCCCAACAGGGGCACGGATGAGGAACGTCTCGCTGATCTTGAGACAGCGGTCAAGACAGTGTGGGCATCGACTTACTTCAAGGTGGCACGTGAGTATCTCAAGAGGACAGGCCATGCCGTTGAGGAGGAGAAGATGGCTGTTGTGCTGCAGCAGGTCACCGGATCCGATCATGGCGGTTACTGGTTCCCCAACATCTCCGGTGTGGCAAGATCCCTGGATTACTATCCGGTAGGAAGCCGTAAGGCCGAGGACGGAATAGGGATGCTGGCATATGGTCTGGGCAAGACCATTGTTGATGAGGGCGACTGTTTCAGGTTCTGCCCTGCCAAGCCCAAGGTGCCTGTGAGCTCAATGAATGGGCGCAGTTCGTCACAGACGATGTTCTATGCGCTGGATACCAACATGAAATATGATCCTTTCAAGGATATGGATAACCTCGTTCGTCTGGAACTCTCCAAGGCATATGAGTGGCCACAGAGCCTGAAAGGCATATTCTCAGTTATGACACCATACGGATATCTGTCAGAGAACGCCACAGACAACGGCTTCAAGAGCCTGACTTTCAACGGAATCATAAAAT
>JAFZUN010000158.1 GCA_017618315.1 Spirochaetales bacterium | reverse complement strand
CGCGGCTCTCATGTTGTTGTATCCGGTTCTGTTGTTCAGGACGTTACGTGTTATCAGGACCTGGCCGCAGAGCATGTTGTGCTTTGCGAATGCATGCTGATAGGCTGTCATGAGAAGCGGGTTGCCAATTGCGGCGCATGCCTGCCTTAAAGGGATGTGCTTTACCGGATTATTGTGTTTGAGTGCCTTGGCTCCCATTCCGATGGCTCCGGATGAGACCAGAATCACGTTGTAGTTCTGACTCCTGAGGCGTGCCACCTGGTCGGCGATGTTCCGTATCCTGTCGTTGTCTATTCCGGTCTTGGAGGAGAGCAGGTTGGTTCCGACCTTCACGACTATGGTCTTGATGTTTGAAAGTGTCCTCATCAGATAAGCTCCCTGTGGTGGAACGGCTTTCCGTTCTTGCCGGAGTATTCTGCGACGGTCTCACCGTTTCCGGTCAGAATCCATCTTGTGGTCATCAGACCCTCAAGTCCCACAGGTCCGCGCGCATGGAGCTTTGATGTGGATATTCCGACCTCGGCGCCAAGACCGAACCTGAAGCCGTCCGCGAATCTGGTTGAGCAGTTCACGAATACATCGGCACTGTCGACATTGGCAATGAAGAATTCAGAAGCCTTTTTATCCTTGGTCAGGATTGCATCGGTGTGGTGTGAGCCGTGGCTCTGGATATGGTCCGTTGCCTCCTGAATGGAGGAGACCACTTTGACCGCACATTCGAGGGACAGGAATTCTGTATGAAAATCCGATTCTGTTGCAGGGATCGCACCTTCCATGAAAGCAAGAGCCTTGTCATCCGCATGGATTCTCACGCCTTTCTCCGCAAGTGCTTTATTCAGGCGTGGCAGGAATTCCTCTGCAATATCCTTGTGGACAAGGAATGTCTCTGTGGCATTGCATGCGGCAGGGTAGTTTATCTTTGCATCCACGCAGACAGGGATTGCCATGTCAAGGTCGGCGCTCTTGTCAACGTATGTCGCGCAGATTCCGTCAGCATGACCGATGACAGGAATCCTTGTGTTGTCCATGACATGTCTGACAAAGGCGTTGGAGCCTCTGGGGATAAGAAGATCGACATAACCTTCTGCCTTGAGAAGCACATCAACATCCTCATGACTCTCTATTCCCAGAATCCAGGAGCTTCCGAAAGAGAAGTCCTTTGTCGCGTCCTTGATTACCTCAATGAGCTTTCTGTTTGTAAGCCTGGCTTCTTTTCCTCCCTTGAGGATGACTCCGTTACCCGAACGAAGCGCAAGGCCTGCTATCTGGACCAACGCATCTGGCCGAGCCTCGAATATCATCCCTATTACTCCGATTGGAAATGTCCTCTTCTCAAGTATGAAGCCAGGGTCAAGCTCACGCTTTTCTCTTGCAAGTCCTATGGGGTCCTTCAGTGAGGCAAGCTCACAAAGTCCATCAGTGACTGACTTCAGTTTATCATCAGAGAAAAGAAGCCTATGAAGGATTGAGTCTGAAATACCGGCTTTCTCAGCTTCTTTAATATCCAGGCTGTTCTGCTCGTATATCTCAGCTTTCCTGGAGACAAGAGCATCAGCTATTGCCTTGAGTGCATCCTGCCTTTCCTTATTGGTTGAAGAGGCAAGAACAGTGGCCGATTTTCTAACAATACCGAAAGATTCGAAAAGATTATCCATGATTCAGGCCTTTTTCTCCAATTCCTCTGATTTCCTTGCAGCTGCAGAGACCGCGTTGATTACAGCAGCTCCGAACCCGCCTTCAGTAAGAGCTGCCACACCTTCTATTGTGGTTCCCTTTGCAGAGCAGACCATTGCCTCAAGATCCACGGCGTTCCTGCCTGTGGCCTTCTGGAGGCTTGCTGCACTGAGCATTGTGTCAGCCACGATGGACAGTGCCTTCGGGTATGGGATACCCTCCATTACTCCGCCCATGGCCATCTGGTGCATCAGCTCGAACATGTATGCAATTCCGCTTCCGGAGATTCCGATGAATGCCGAGAAGAGGCTCTCATCAAGCTCAAAAGCGCTACCCACGCTGAGCGCAATATCCATGGCAGCGGCTTTCTCTTCAACTGAGAGCTTTGGTGAGTATGCCACTGCAGTCACTGCTTTTTTTATTTTTGCGGCGATGTTCGGCATGAAGCGAACGACCTTGTCTGTACTGAGATTTGCAGTGAGTTTCTCCAGTGTCACGCCTGCGGCGATTGAGATAAAGAAGCCTGGTTTCAAGGCTGAGAGCTCTGCATAGATCTGGGGCAGGACCTGAGGCTTGACGGCAATTACCACAATGTCAGAGCCTTTTGCCTGATCCATTGAGTCCAGTACTGTAACATTTGTCTTTCCCTCAGCTATCTTCTCGGCACATGGTCTGTAGCTGTCATAGATGTAAAGAGAAATGTCATTCTTTCCTGAGAGCGCCTCGGCAAAGGCGCCTCCCATGTTGCCGGCTCCAATAACAGATATCCTTCTGGCCATGAGTCCTCCCCGGTGCATTGCACCGATTTGCATGTTTCTCAGTCATGGGAATCTTATCACAAGAGCATAAATAATGACAATTATTGTATATTTATTATTTTCTGAAGCTTCCCTGCAGATCAGAATCCCTGTGCGCACATGGCGTCAGCGACCTTCTTGAAGCCGGCGATATTGGCGCCCTTGATATAGTCAATGGAGCCGTCGCTCTGCTTTCCCTCGCGCACGCAGGCGTCATGGATGTCTTTCATGATCAGATGAAGTCGCTCGTCAACTTCTTCAGAGGACCATGACAGGTGCTCGGAGTTCTGGCTCATCTCAAGGCCTGAGACTGCCACACCACCTGCATTGGCTGCCTTGGAAGGTGCGAACGGGATCTTGGCGTCCTTGAAGACTTGGACAGCCTCTGCGGTGCAGCCCATGTTGGATGTCTCGATAATGTACTTCACGTCGTTTTTGACCAGTGCCTCGGCATCCTCCTTACGCATTTCGTTCTGGTATGCACATGGCATTGCGATGTCTACCGGCACGTTCCAAGGTCTCTCTCCCGGGAAGAACTTGGCACCGAACTTGCGGGCATAGCTTGCGAGAT
>JAFZUN010000157.1 GCA_017618315.1 Spirochaetales bacterium | reverse complement strand
TGATTACCAGAGACTGGTGCATGAGAACTATGAGAGCTTCTTCAGCAGGCTCCCTGAGGGCTGCCGCCTGATCCGCGTCGACGGCACACTCACAAGGGAGGAGATATTCGAGATCCTGATAAAGGAGATCGGAGTATGAGAAAGGGTCCGCAGAACGGGCCCTTTTCTGTTATTTGGGGAGTATGAGAGTTTGTTGCTGTTTGTTGCATTTTCTTAAACTTTTTATTGCGGACTGTTTTTTCACTATGATAAAATAGTAGCATCTATAACTATGTTCCCGTACTTTTGGACGGGAAAAGGACTTTTCTGTGCAAGAAAACTGTGCAATTGAACTGAAGAACATCAGAAAGACTTTCGGTTCCGTTGTAGCCAACGACGAGATCAACCTGAAAATCAACAGAGGCGAGATCCTGTGTCTTCTTGGCGAGAACGGAAGCGGAAAGACCACACTGATGAACATGCTCTCCGGAATCTACCAGCCGGACAGCGGTGAGATATTCAAGGACGGTGAGCAGGTCGCCATCAGATCTCCCAGAGACGCTTACGGGCTGGGGATAGGAATGATTCACCAGCACTATCATCTGGTCGATGTCTTCACTGCCGCCCAGAACATCATCCTGGGCCTCGAGAACGAGAAGATGGACCTCGGTGCGGTCAACGACAAGGTCAAGGAGATCTGCGACAGGTACGGCTTCAATGTCGATCCCAAGAAGAAGGTCTACGACATGTCCGTCTCACAGAAACAGACAATCGAGATAGTCAAGGTCCTCTACCGTGGTGCGGAGATCCTGATCCTGGATGAGCCTACCGCAGTTCTGACCCCGCAGGAGACCGACAAGCTCTTTGCGGTTCTGCGTAACATGAAGAAGGACAACAAGGCCATAGTCCTGATCACCCACAAGCTCGCCGAGGTTCTTGATGTCTCCGACAAGGTTGCAATCCTCAGAAAGGGAAAATACATCGGCACAGTAAACACAAAAGAGGCCACAGCCCAGTCTCTGACCGACATGATGGTGGGACGTGCGGTGACGCTGAACATTGACAGACCTGTCTATGCCAATCCCAAGGACAGACTTGAGATCAAAGGCCTTACAGTTGTGGACAACGACGGAATAAACAGGCTCACCGATGTGTCTTTCACTGCAAGAACCGGTGAGATTCTCGGAGTAGCCGGCATTGCGGGATCCGGACAGAGGGAGCTATTGGAGTCAATCACAGGCCTCTACCCTGTCAAAGAAGGCTCCATCACGTTCATCAATGATGACGGGAGCAGGAACGAGCTGGTAGGAAAGACTCCCATGCAGATACGCCAGGCAGGAGTCGGAATGGGCTTTGTCCCCGAGGACAGGCTTGGAATGGGTCTTGTCGGATCCATGGGAATGACGAACAACATGATGCTCCGCTCCTGGCGCAACGGAAAGAGTATCTTCTTCAGCAAGAAAGAACCGCAGTCCCTTGCGGACAAGGTCTGGAAGGAACTTGAGGTCGTGACCCCATCCACGGAGTTCCCGGTAAGGCGAATGTCCGGAGGAAACATCCAGAAAGTCCTTGTGGGCAGAGAGATAGCCTCAAATCCCCCGGTGCTTCTGACCGCTTATGCCGTCAGAGGCCTTGATATCAACACATCGTACACAATCTACAACCTTCTCACGGAGCAGAAGATGAACGGAGCCGCCGTCATGTACGTCGGCGAGGAGCTCGATGTCCTTCTTCAGCTCTGTGACAGGATACTGGTCCTTTGCGGCGGCAAGGTCAGCGGCATAGTGGATGCCAGGACAGTGACAAAAGAGCAGATAGGCCTCCTGATGACCTCGGTCGGAGGAAGCAAAGGAGGTGCAGAATGAGCGAAAAATCAAAGACACCGCTTATCAGGCTCGCCAAACGCGTAAAGAGCGACATGATGAGCCCAAGGAAGGTCTGGGCCATCAGGATAGGCTCAATCCTCTTCGCGTTCCTTCTGGGCATGATCCCCATACTCATGGCAGGAGAGAACCCGTTTGAGAGCTACGGCATAATCATCTCCGGAGCCCTCTCCAAGCCGGGTTATATCAGGCAGACTGTCAAGAGGGCCGTTCCCCTTCTTGGTGTGGCTCTGGCCATAGCCCCATGTTTCAAGATGAAGTTCTGGAACATCGGAGCAGAGGGTCAGATCACCATGGGAGCAATCTTCTCCTCAGCAATTGCCATCTGGTTCCAGGACAAGCTCCCTGCCCTGCCCCTTATTGTACTGATGATGCTGGCCGGAATCCTCGGAGGCGCCATCTGGGCGTTCATCCCCGGATTCTTCAAGGCAAAATACAACACCAACGAGACCCTGTTCACCCTGATGATGAACTATATAGCCATAGGAATAGTCCGATGGCTGCAGGGCGGTCCTTGGGAAGGCAGACCCGGAACACAGATCATCCCGATGTTCAAGGACAACGCAAGGCTGCCGAACGTGTTCGGAATCTACTGCGGATGGATCATAGTCCTGATCATGGTCGTGATAGTCCACATCTACATGAACTATACAAAGCACGGTTATGAGGTCGCAGTCATAGGTGACTCGCTGAACACCGCACGCTACGCAGGAATGAACGTCGGCTGGGTCATGATGCGCACAATGCTCCTCTCAGGGGCAATCTGCGGATGTGTCGGATGGATGCTGGTATCCGGTGCAAACGGAACACTCAACGCCGATGTCGCAGGAGGCGTAGGATTCACGGCAATCACAGTAGCTTGGCTGAGCCAGCTGAACTGCTTTGCCATGATCATTATAGCCTCGATCCTGGCTATAATCGGAAAAGGTTCGGCAACGCTGCAGACAAAACTTGGAGTTCCGGCCTCAGTCTCGGACATAGTTTCAGGTATACTGCTCTTCTGCATGCTCGGATGTGAGTTCTTCATCAACTACAAGATCATTTTCAGAGGCAGATCAGAAAAGGGGGTTAAAGCATGAGTTTCCTTAATTCATTTGTTCTTCTTTTCGCTGCTGCGGGAGCTTACGGCACCGCACTGATGTTCGGAACCCTCGGAGAGATCCTCACCGAGAAATCGGGAAACCTGAACCTCGGAGTCGAGGGAATCATGTACATGGGCGGAATCTTCGGACTGATAGCCCCCAACCTCTATGAGTCCGCTGTCGGAGAAGGAAATGCAAACCCGTTCTTTGCCATCCTTCTTGCGATTCTTGCCGCCTTTGTTGTCGGAGGCCTGGCAGGGGCGATCTTCTCCTTCATTACGGTGACACTCAGGGCAAACCAGAACGTCACAGGTCTTGCCATGACCACATTCGGAACCGGAGTGGCAAAGTTCGCGGGAGAGCTCAGAAGACTTCAGGTAGGCGGCTATGTCACCTTGTCCAACAGGCTCAAGTTCGCCTTTGACAAGCACTTCATGCCTGATTTCCTGAAGAACATCCCGGTCATAGGAAAGATTCTATTTGACCAGAGCGAGTTCTTCTATCTGGCAATCATC
>JAFZUN010000156.1 GCA_017618315.1 Spirochaetales bacterium | reverse complement strand
GGGAATCACAACACCCTTCTCCTCATTCAGGACCTCTTTGACGGCCTTGGCGATCTTCTCTGGAATGAATCTGCCGTCATAGTCCATGAAGATACACTTGGAGGCATCAAGGAACGAATACCCAAGGTATTCCGCCATGAGTCTAGATGTGAGGTACTCACCCCTGCTGACCAGCTCGTCAACGGAAAAATCCTTGTTGAGCCGGCCTCTCAGGGCATCAAGCTCATCCTCAATCCTGAATGACAGGCCAAGGTCATCCCTGATCTCTATGAAACGGCTGCTGATCTTGTCAAATATCTCATCACATGAGACACCATAGGTCAGATGAGCATGGCAGAGATACAAAAGGTCTGTGATCTTATGGTCCTTGGAATCCCTCTTTCCTGCGGCAGAGACAACCACCAGACGCCTTGACGGATCAGAGAGAATTATGTCCTTCACCTTACGGAACTGGGCGGCAGAGGCTACAGAAGATCCTCCGAACTTAGCTACCTTGAGCATGGTCAGTCCTCCTTCTTCTCTGCAAAGAACAGCTTGGCACCATGTCTTCTGAGCTCAGCTGCAAGATCATGCATGGCCTTTACGGTCACTGCCTCCGTCACGGCAAACACATAGCCTTCCCTCTCGCAGATGACCCGCTTGACTGGGATGCCCCCGATTTGTGCCGCGAATGACTGTGAATCAAGTCTGATGAAATAATTTCTCTCACATTCCTTTGAGTTGTTGTACGGGAAGCCCACAAGACATTTCTCGGTCAGCATCTGGCGCTGTCCGTCAGAGACAGATGTGACATCTCTCAGAATCGCTGATGCTGTCGGATATCTTCCTGCACCCTGTCCCATGAATGACATAAGGCCGGAGTTCTTTCCCTCATAACGTGCAAGGTTGATGTTGCTGCGTATTCCGCTGTATGCGGAGTCCTTGTCGCACAATAACGGCTGGACATAGGCATAGAGCCTGCCTGAACCTGCAAGGCCGCACTTTCCGACCAGCCTAATTGTGCAGCCAAGCTCCTTGGCCACCTCAAAATCCAGTGCAGAGACATTCTGGATTCCCTCAATGTTGTAGTCTGAGTTAGGCAACACGTCATATGCCACCATGCTGATGAGCATGATCTTCCTGAGGGTATCAAGACCTGAGATATCAGCGGTAGGATCAAACTCTGCATAGCCCAGAGCCTTGGCCTCAGCCAATGCATCTTCAAAGCTCATGTTGCGCCTGTCCATGGAATCCAGGATGTAGTTAGTTGTCCCGTTGAGGATTCCTCCTGCCCACAGAATCTCATCCGTGCGTCTGGCAAGACAAAGGTTCTGGAGAATTGGAATAGCTCCTCCGCATGCCGCGCTGAAAAGAAAAGCCTTGCCCTTACGGAGCGCAATGTTCATGAGGTCAATTCCATGTGCGGCGACAAGAGCCTTGTTAGAAGAGATGATGCTCTTTCCTGCCTCAAGGCATTTGGATGTGAACTCAAAGGCAGGGTCAATTCCGCCCATGCATTCAATCACAAGATCCGAGTCATCCGCAAGGACCGCGTCAAAGGACTCTGTCATGAAATCCGCGCTTTTCTCCCCTTTCTTCACAAGAACATTGCGGATCTCATAGCCCGGATTGCTCTTGAGCATTTCCCAGACGCCTTTGCCTACAACACCATGACCCAGAATCGATACCTTCATACTGTCTCCCTTTTGACACGAACAAAACAAAAAAATGTACGCGAGCCAAAAACACTTGTCTTTTTATTGAGGACAATGTATCATACGATGCAATTAAATGGCAATACGCGGAGAGAAAAATGCTTGAAAACTACCTGATAGTGCACAAAAGTATCCTTCCTGATTACTATGATGCGGTGCTCAAGGCAAAGCACATGATTGAGGAAGGCAAGGCAAAGAACGTCATGCAGGCCACACGTATGGTGGGCATCTCACGCAGCACTTACTATAAATACAAGGACTTC
>JAFZUN010000155.1 GCA_017618315.1 Spirochaetales bacterium | reverse complement strand
GCATGATTCCCAGCTGACCTTCAAGGACGATCTTGCGGCCTGCATCAACTGCCTGACGGACAATCGGGATTGTGTCCACGATCCTTGAACCGAACATGTCTCTCCACTTGAGACACTTGGCAAGAAGCTCATCAACTGTGAACTGCTGAAGACCGTAATACTCGAGCTCACGGTTCTTCTTTGGAAGGATCTTCTCAATATGTGCCCTGAGTGAATCTGGATTTAGAAGCTCTCCTGTGCGGATTCCGATTCTGGCGGCTTTATCGCTGTAACAGGGGCCAATTCCACGCTTTGTCGTACCTATCTTGTCATGCTCGGAACGTTTGCTTTCCTCTGCACCATCAAGAAGACAGTGGTACGGCATTATCAGATGAGCCCTGGAATCAATGCGGAGGTTCTTGTGAAGCTCAGCAGGAATGCCCTTGAGCTCCTGCTCCATGGTGTCGAAATTGACAACGGCACCGACTCCGACAATGCTGATTGCCTTGGGATTGAAGATGCCTGACGGAACAATGTGCAGTGCGAACTTGCCGTAGTCATTGACCACGGTATGTCCTGCGTTGTCTCCGCCCTGGTATCTGATGACAACATCGGCATCGGTTGCAAGATAGTCAACTATCCTGCCCTTTCCCTCATCGCCCCACTGGGCTCCAATGATTGATATTACTGACATTTGCCTGTCCTCATTTCTTAGGGATCTTCATCTCTGCGATATACGGAAGAGTCCTGTACTGCTCACCGTAGTCCAGTCCGTAACCAACAACCCAGACATCAGGAATCGTGAAACCGACATACTTGAGATCCACATGGACCTTGTGGCGGTCGGGCTTCTCCAGAAGAACGGTCGTGTTGACGCTCTTTGTGCCACGGGCCGAGAAATTCCTGACAAGGTAATCCAGTGTGTATCCGGTGTCCAGGATATCCTCGACAATCAGGACGTGATGGTTATCCATGTTTTCCCTGGTGTCCATCAGGAGTCTGACGTTTCCGGAGAATTCAGAACCTTTCCCGTAGCTGGAGACCGCGATGAAATCAACCACATGCGGAACCGTAAGCTTCCTGCAGAGGTCTGCAAGATAGATGAATGAGCCCTTCAGGACTCCGACAAGAATCAAAGGCTCGGTGATATTTGCATAATCATTGTTTATCTGGTTAGCAAGCTCGGTGACACGTCTCTGGATTGTATCTGCATCAATCAGGACTCTCTCAAGATCCGGCGTAAGAGGCGGGATCGCAATTGAACGAATGGCTTCCATAGTTCCTCCATTCCAAGAATATATTAATATGAGAGTTCTTACAACCTGTATATGGACTATATGCCCATGTCAATCAGCTTCTGTCTGGCATCCTCAGGACCGGTGAACAGGATGCTGTTCATCCCCACGGCCAGAGCACCGTCGACGTTGACCTGATAATCATCAATGAAGACACATTCATCGGCCTTCAGGCTGTACCTGTCAAGAAGGAGCCTGTAGATCTCCGGCTGTGGCTTGACCAGTTTCTCATAGGCTGAGATGACATAGCCCTTTGCCTTCTTGAAGAAAGGATATTTCCTCTCCACATAAGCAAATCCATCTGCACTGAAGTTGGAGATTATATAGATGTTAAGTCCTTTGTCATAGACCCAGTCATACACAAGTCTCTCCGTGTCACGCTTTATGGTGTAGACCTCATACCAGTCAGGTGTGAAGAAGCTGCGGATCTCCTTCTCAAGGTGCGGATGATGCTCGATGAACACAGGAAGCGCCTGTGTGTAGTTAGTGTATACTCCTGCGTCCATCTGGGCCCAGACAGGATCCAGGAAGATGGCATTGCAGATTTCATCCCCGTATTCACCATGATATCCCAGAT
>JAFZUN010000154.1 GCA_017618315.1 Spirochaetales bacterium | reverse complement strand
GATGTACTTGGCTATGTTCTTCACATATGGCTTGTCAGGACGATCATCTCTCTCTGAGAGTTTCACGGAGCTTTGGCAATGCGCGATCCTGGTGCACATCCTGACAATGACCGGGGTGTCGTATTTCTCGGAAATCTCAAAGGCGAGTTTTGTGAACTCAAGTGCCTCCTCAGAGTCCGAGGGATCAAGCATGGGCACTTTGGCGGCAATGGCGTAATGCCTTGAGTCCTGCTCGTTCTGTGATGAATGCATTCCCGGATCATCTGCCACCGCAATGACCATGCCAGCGTTCACTCCGGTGTATGAGATTGTGAACAGGGGATCTGCGGCAACGTTCAGTCCCACATGTTTCATGCCACAGAAGCTTCTCTTTCCTGCAAGGCTTGCGCCGAATGCGGACTCCATGGCGACCTTCTCATTTGGTGCCCACTCGGCATATATCTCGGGGTATTTTGCTGCGAACTCAGTTATTTCAGTACTGGGGGTTCCGGGATAGCTGGACACAAAGCTGCATCCTGCCTCGTAAAGGCCACGTGCGAAGGCCTCGTTTCCCAACATCAGTTTTCTTTCCATTTTCGTCTCTCCAAACACTCAGGTAATCAGCTTGTGCTCTGCTGCTCGACAAGGTTCGCGGCCCTGTAGCGCTCACGCAGCACCGGTTTCTCGATCTTTCCGGTTGGGTTTCTTGGTACATCGGCGAAGATGATCTTTCGCGGTCTCTTATAACGCGGAAGGTCGTTGCAGAATTCCAGGATCTCATCCTCGGTGCAGCTCATTCCATCCTTGACGGAGATGATGGCCGCGGCAATCTCTCCTAATCTATGGTCAGGAAGTCCTATGACCGCCACATCCTTGATCTTGTCGAACTTGCGCAGGAAGTCCTCTATCTGGACAGGGTAGAGGTTCTCACCTCCAGTGATTATGACATCCTTCTTTCTGTCTACCAGGTAGATGAAGCCGTCCTCATCCTTCTTTGCCATGTCACCTGTGAGAAGCCAGTCTCCCTTGAGGATCTCCGCCGTTGCCTCCGGGTTCTTGTAGTAGCAGTCCATGACTCCGGGACCCTTGACGGCGAGCTCTCCGACTTCCTCAGGCTCTGTGACCTCTGTCTTACCGTCATCCTTGACGATCTTAGCTTCCCAGAGGTATCCGGGAACACCGATTGCTCCGACTTTCTCAACGTTCTCAACTCCGAGATGCACGCAGCCCGGTCCGATTGACTCGGAAAGACCGTAGTTCGTGTCGTACTGGTGGTGCGGGAATACCTTGAGCCAGCGCTTGATAAGACTTGGTGGAACAGGCTGGGCTCCGACATGCATCAGACGCCACTGGTTGAGAAGATAATCATCAAGCTTGATCCTGCCGCTGTCTATGGCGTCCAGGATGTCCTGCACCCATGGTACAAGGAGCCAGACAATGGTGCATTTCTCTTCTGTGACTGTCCTGAGAATCCACTCGGGCTTTATTCCCCTGAGGATGACAGCCTTGCTTCCGGTCATTAGGCTTCCGAACCAGTGCATCTTGGCACCTGTGTGGTACAAGGGAGGGATGCAGAGGAAGACATCATCCTTTGTCTGGCCGTGGTGATTCTGCTCCGTAAGGCATGAGCTGTAAAGGGCTCTGTGCTTATGAAGGATTGCCTTTGGGAATCCTGTTGTTCCG
>JAFZUN010000153.1 GCA_017618315.1 Spirochaetales bacterium | reverse complement strand
GCCCCATTGTCAGCTCCAAGATTAAGAGGGGCGGCACATTGACCAGAGGCTACTGCAGAAGCAGCAGAATCCTTCTTGACCAGAAGATAATCCCCGCTTTCGGCAATAAGGCCCTTACCGCAATCACCCCGGACATGGTTGAGAGATGGCTGCTGGATATGCCAAAGAAGTTCAAGGTCGGCAACAAGACAGCCAACAAGGCCTATATGATTCTCAAGCAGATGCTCGACATTGCAGTCAAGCAGAGGCTGATTTCCCACAATCCCTGTCAGGAGGTCGCACGGCTCATCGAGAGGGACGGAAGGCGCGGATGCTTCACCGTTGAGCAGATAGGAGCCATCTTCCGCTCCGAGTGGGACAACGACATGGCACTGGCTGCGTGCAAGCTCTCTGCCACCACAGGCATGAGGATGGGCGAAATCAGGGCTCTTACCCCGGCACAGGTGCATGATGACTATATAGAGGTCAATGCGGCATGGGGCGAATATGATGGCCGCAAATCGACCAAGAGCGGAGAGACCCGGGAAGTTCCTCTTATTCCGGAAGTAAGAGATCTTCTGAAGAGCCTCCCCTCATACGGAAGGGCAAACAAGCTTATCTTCAGCCTCAACGGAACAAAGCCCATTGACTTCCAGTTCATAAGTATGCGCCTTCACAAGGTCCTTGAGGCAAACGGGATTGATTGGAGACAGGAAGGTCTGTCATTCCACTCATTCAGGCATTTCTTCAACACAAGGTTGGTTGCCAACGGGGTGAACGGAGAGCTGGTCAGAGCAACTGTCGGCCATGAGAGCTCGGATATGACCAAGCATTACCTGCACCTTGTCCCCTCTGATCTGAACACGGTCATGGATGTTGCCAGGCAGATTGTGAATCTGTGAAACTAGAGTAAGATTTGTCAGATTTTCTCAGTAATCTCAATTAAACAAGTTTTTGCCGCATCGTAATCAACAGGATCCGATGTGAAATACGAAGTTATTGATTCATAATCCGCTTTGTAGTAATCGGAATCACAGATTTCTTTAATCAGCTTTTTTAGGTCCACACCTGGTTGAGCAGACGGACAAACCCCCATTTCTGCTCTATGCGCCCTGACTTCTTCAAACAACAACTTGAATGATTCGTCAAAAACGATCAGCGGATTCAACTTGTAAATATCGTAAAGGTGTCTTGAAAGACGTGTGCTTTTCCCTTCCATGAAGTAGTCGCATAGTGCAAATATCTTATCAATGAAAGTTCTCTCAACCGCCTGAACATACATCTTGAATGGCTGAAGATTATATTTCTCAATGAGACTCTCGGCGTTGATTCCCTTCAAATACTGGAAAACATAGCTGTCGATTTCCTTCTCAACTGTTGGGAATGCATAAGAACCAAGAGCCGTTTCAAGCTTTACTCCGTTCGTAAGTTTGTCATTCGACGGGACCATGCTTTTGTAATCAAATATGTAGGCATTTACATCTCTGTCACTTTGGAGTTTTTCCCAGTTGGAGATAGGCATGTTCAGTGTTTTGCTGATATCGGCCATCACAACATTCTTGAGCTTTTTTCTCCTAGCTCCTCCGATATGCTCGGAGAAGGTTATGTCTATATCCTCAGAGAATCTGGTTATCACATGAAGGGCCTTTGAAAGAGATGTTCCGCCCTTGAAGACCACATTGTCATAGTGCTCGGAAAGCAATTTGAGAATCATTGTCACATAGTAGTCTTTCTCAACGATATCTATTGATCTGCCGAGAAATTCCGATGCAGCTGAGATTACTTCTTCAAACACCTGTTTGTCTTCATGCAAGAACACTTGTCAACTCCATATCGTAGATTGCCTTGTAGGTCCTGAGCGGATAGCTCGGAAGAATCTTGTCCACCATGTTCTTCCTTATTCTATTCTTTGCGATATAGTTTTTCAAACACTCCGAGGAAT
>JAFZUN010000152.1 GCA_017618315.1 Spirochaetales bacterium | reverse complement strand
TTCAGTTTCCTAATGCTTGCGGGATATCTGAAACCTGCAGGCGATGTGGATATAACAACCGATTTGACTCTGCTTACAATCCCGAATAAGGAAGTCCAAAGTGTCTTCAAAAACGAAGTGGTCTCATGGATTGGAACAGCCTTCAACGATACTTCCGTCATGAAAGAAATCAAGCTGGCAATCTTTGAAAACGATATCCTCTTTTTAAAACAAGCACTTGAAAAATACATGAAAAGTTGTATTAGCTACTTCGATACTGCTTCTGAAAGTTTCTATCATGGAATGATGCTTGGTCTTCTTGCCTGCCTTTCACAGGCATACATGATCACATCAAACAGGGAATCCGGAAACGGGCGCTTCGATATTCAGATGGATCCTTTGGATGACAACCTCCCTGCTGTGATAATCGAACTAAAAGTTTCCAAAGACGGATCCGTGGAGAAACTCAAAGCTATGGCCGAAGAAGCCATTAGGCAGATCAATGAGAAGCATTATGGAGCAGGTCTCGGAACAAATATCCTGAAATATGGCATTGCATTCCACGGCAAGGATGTGGAAATAGAATCAAGCATCATATAATTTCCGAATCAGCTAAAAAGAAATTTTATTGAAATTATTTCCGAAACGTCATATACTGTAAACATGGAATACAAGAACATTTCGGAATACATTTCTGCAGCAGAAGCCTCACAAGTGATGGAAAAAACCCCGCGTTATATCACTCACCTCTGTAATAAAGGAAAAATCGATGGGGCCTTCAAAGATGGAAAAGACTGGAGGATTCCTAAAGAATCCCTTGATACAATCCACCTCTCAAAACGCGGCAGAAAACCGTCTTGGACAAGCATTGAGGAAAACTCCAAGAGCGTTCTGGCGGAAATCAAAAAGGGAGAATGTGAGACGGTTGAATTCAAGGAAGACATTTCGGAAGACAAGGAGAAGTACCTCAAGACGGCCGTGGCGTTTGCAAACGGCAAGGGCGGCAAGCTTGTCTTCGGAGTAAAGGACAGGACATGGGAGGTCGTCGGGATTCCCCATGATGAGATATTCCGGAAGATGGACTCCATCGCAAACAGCATCTACGATGCCACTGAACCCAGAATCATTCCATACATCGATGTCTTCACCATAGAGGAGAAACAGGTAATCGTTGTGACGGTCAAGGCATGCTCACAGAAACCCTGTTATCTCAGACGTGAGGGTTTCATCAGCGGAACATATATCCGAGTTGCAGGGACGACAAGGAAAGCCGATCCTTCGATTGTAAGGGAGCTGGAGCTTGAGGGCAGCAACAGGAGCTTTGATTCCCTGCGTGCACCGGGAACAATTACGGAAAGAGAGATTGCCCGACTGTGCAACAGGATGTACAGGCATGCACTGGAATGGTGCCTTACAGACCAGAAGAAGAAGGAGCAGAAGAAGGTCACAGTCAGTCAGCTGCTTTCCTGGAACATCATCCAGGAGTCTGACGGACAATTCTTTCCTACAAATGCATGGTATCTGCTCAATGGAAAACTGACGGAATATCCGTTTGCAAAAATTCAGTGTGCGGTATTCAAAGGAACGGACAGAGGCGTGTTCGTCACGAAAAGAGACATAGAAGGTCCGATAGACGAGCAGATCGAGGACGCTATGCGGTTTGTCATGGAACACCTGAATGAGGGTTCAAGAGTTGATTGTGCATATCGGAAGGATTTCTACGAACTTCCCCTGGACAGCATCAGGGAAATGATATCAAATGCCGTCTGCCATAGATCCTATCTCAAGAACTCATGTGTCCAGGTGGCAATCTATGACGACAGGCTTGAAGTCTCCTCCCCCGGCGGGTTGAGTGAGAACCTCACGATTGAAAAGATCGTGAAAGGACAGTCACACATCAGGAACCGCGCCATCGCCGCGGCCTTCCATTACATGCATCTCATTGAGAACTGGGGGACAGGAATACCCAAGATAATCCGGGAATCAAGGCAGTACGGACTGAAAGATCCGGAAATCATTGATTTCGAGTCGGATTTCAGAATCAATCTCTTCCGAAGGGAATTCGATTTTGACCAATACGGTGTGGTCGACCCCAGGGAAAGAGGAAATAAAGTTTCGAATGAGAATGATACTTTAAATGGAACAGAAATAACATTTGAAGCTTCAAATGATAATAGAAATGATAACAGAAATGATAATGGAAATGAAATAGAAACGAAAATTCTCGATGTGATAGCAAGTAATAGAAATGCAAATCTCGAAATCATTACCGAAAAAACAGGACTTTCGCGCCCCACAGTATACCGCCACATCAAGGCACTTGTGTCAGTTGGCAAACTTATACGAGAAGGTGCTACAAAGAACGGACACTGGCGTGTTGTCTGATACGCCATACTACCCTTTTCATTTTCCGCGCGTAGTTATATGATACTGAAGTATTATTTTATAAATCATGGTGGAACTATGGACATTGAAGTAAAGAATTTTCATCCGCTGGAAGTCAAACTCCTGAGGCATGTGTCTGCCGGAGAGGACATCACGGCAGATAGAATCGTCAGGGAACTTGACTACAAAATCGGCCAGTGCAACCAGTCATTCAGCTGGCTCTGCGCCAAAGGATGCCTGGAGGAGACAGCCAGAAAGACTGTCGTCACATATGAGCTCACAGACATGGGAAAAGCCCAGGCAGAGACAGGAACACCGGCACAGAGGATATTTGACCTGCTCAAGGGCGGAGAGCCCCTCTCACTTCCTGAGATCGCAGAGAAACTCGGACTTGAGAAGAGCGATATCGGATCAGCTTACGGCAGCCTCTCAAAGGCCGGAACCTGCGCCATGAACGCAGAAAACAAGGCATATGTCAAGAACGACGCACTTCCTGCAGATGTCACAGAGACAGCAGAGCTTCTCAAGAAAGGACTGAACGGCCCCATCGACGAGACAGAGATGACCGACAGGGAAATAGCCCTGATGGCAAGGATATCCAAGAAGCGCGGTGCTGCAGGCAGCCCTTACAAGATGAACGAGCGTGAGGAAGTCACCTACCGCATCACAGAGACAGGTCTTGCGGCAAAGGATGCCCTTCTGAAGGCCAACATCACCGGAGAGGAGATCGGAGTCCTTACCCCGCAGATCATAGCAAGCGGTAGCTGGAAGACTGCAAGCTTCAGGCCCTATGGTCTTGATGCACCTGTGCAGAGACTGATTCCCGGCCGCCACAACCCGTATGCAAACTACATCCAGTGGGTCAAGGACAAGCTTACTTCCCTCGGATTCGAGGAATTTGACGGACCACTTGTAGAGAACGAGTTCTGGAACGGAGACGCGCTCTTCATGCCGCAGTTCCACAGCGCCAGAGACATCCATGACGTCTACTATGTCAAGGAGCCCAGACACTGCAGGGAAATCGAGGAGCCTTGGCTCTCCAACGTTGCCAACACCCACGAGAACGGCGGAAACACCGGCTCACGCGGCTGGCAGTACAAGTTCGACCATGAGTTCACAAGAAGGCAGATCCTCAGAAGCCAGGGAACCGTCCCCTCAGCACATCAGCTGACAAAGGCAAAGGTGCCCGGAAAATACTTCGGAATTGTCCGCTGCTTCCGTTTTGATGAGGTCGATGCCAAGCACGGTGCCGACTTCTACCAGACAGAAGGAATCGTCATAGGAAAGGAAGCCAACCTCAAGGACCTTCTGGGACTTCTGAAGATGTTCGCAGTCGAGGTCGCAGGTGCCACAGACTTCAAGTATGTTCCCGGTTACTTCCCGTTCACCGAGCCCTCAATTGAGATCCACATCAAGCACCCGGTGCTCGGATGGTTCGAGATGGGCGGATCCGGAATCTTCAGACCGGAGGTCACAAAGAGCCTCGGCATTGATGAGCCGGTTCTGGCATGGGGTCTTGGAATTGACAGAATGGCCATGATGCACCTTGGAATCAACGACATCCGTGACCTGTTCTCACCAAACATCGACAGTGTCAGGACAAGGAGGGGTAACTGATGCCTAAATTCGAGACAAAAGAGAAATTCCTTTTCAGCCTTCTGGGCAGAGAATATACGGACGATGAGCTTGAGCAGGTCTTCCCCCGCGCAAAGGCGGAGCTTGACGAGCATGACAAGGAGAACGGAGTCTTCAAGATTGAGCTGAACGACACCAACAGGCCGGATCTCTGGTCCGCCATGGGTCTTGCCCGTCTTCTGAAGAACTACGAGGATCCCCAGATTAAGGAGTACGACTTCTTCTCATCAAAGTGCTTCACGGCAGACAACAAGGGCCGTGAGCTCCATGTCGGCAACCGCGCAAAGGAAGTACGTGAGTTCTCATGTGGTTTTGTCGCAAGCGGAAAGACAGTTGACGAGGATATCCTGCTGACACTGATCCAGAGCCAGGAGAAGCTTTGCTTCAACTTCGGCCGTAAGAGAAAGACCATCGCCATGGGTATCTACCGAAATGACCTCATCCAGTACCCCATCCACTATGACGGAGCTGATCCGGACAAGACACACTTTGTGCCGCTTCACATGGAAGAGGACCTTACACTTTGTGAGATACTTGAGAAGCACCCCAAGGGTCAGGAATACGGCTATATCATCAAGGACAAGCCCGTGTACCCGTACCTCTATGACAATGCCGGAAAGACCCTCTCAATGCCTCCTGTGATCAACAGCGCCTTTGTCGGAGCAGTTGAGATCGGAGACAACAACCTCTTTGTAGAGATGTCAGGACCCATCCTCAAGGACATCCTGCTCTGCGCATCCATCATGGCCGTGGACATGGCCGACCTGGGCTTCACAATCGAGCCGGTCAAGGTCATCTACCCCTATGAGACAGAGTTCGGCAAAGAGATCACCGTCCCCTACTACTTCCAGGACTCTCAGAGCTGCACCGTCCAGGAGATCAAGCATGTCCTGGGAGAGGACATCAATGTTGAGGATGCCAAGGATGCTCTTCTCAGAATGGGTGTCTACAGCGTCTCAGAGGGAGATACAATCCACATCACATGCCCCGAGTACCGCAACGACTTCCTGCATCCGGTGGATGTCGTGGAGGATGTCATGATCGGTTATGGCCTTGAGAATTTTGAGCCCACAATCCCGCGCGACTTCACAGTCGGACGTCTGACACCTGCAGAGGAACTCGGACGCAAGGTCAAGGACATCATGGTGGGCATGGGCTTCCAGGAGATGATCTACAACTATCTGGGATCCAGACGCGAGTATGTGGACAACATGCACATCAAGGGCGACAAGGTCATCATGATCTCCAACCCCATGAGCGAGAACTTCGAGGCTGTCAGACCGTCAATTATTCCGTCTCTTCTTGAGAGCGAGAGTGTCTCAGGCCATGCCACATATCCGCACAAGATCTTCGAGGTCGGCAAGGTGGCTTACCTTGAGCCTAGCAACAACAGCGGAACTGTGACACGCAACAGCCTTGGCTTCATGTCAGCAGACGGCTCTGTAACATTCAACGATGCCAACAGTTTCATTAATACACTGATGTACTTCCTCAGAACGGAGTACACTCTGGCAGTTCCTGAGGATGATCCGAGGTTCATTCCCGGACGCTGCGCAGACATCATTGTCGGAGGAAAGAAGATCGGAATCTTCGGCGAGGTCCATCCTGCCGTCCTGGAGAGCTGGGGCTGCGGCATGCCTGCCATCGTCGCTGAGATTGATCTTGACTGCTTGCTGTGATTGAAAAGGACACATGCATCGATGCCCTGCGCTTGATGCTTAACTCCAGGTTCTTCGAAGAGAAGACGGAAGAGCTTTTCAAAGCCGGACTCATCCACGGGACCACTCATCTGGCCAACGGCCAGGAGGCATCCCAGGCCGGGCTTTGCATGGCGCTGGATGACGGAGACTGGATTGTCCCCACCCACAGATGCCATGGCTTCACAATCTGCAAGGGCTCATGGCCGGTAGCTATGTTCGCAGAGATGTTCGGCTCTCGTCAGGGTCTTGCAAAAGGCCTTGGCGGAAGCATGCACATGCCGGACAAGGAAAACTGCAACCTGGGCTCCTCAGCTGTTGTGGGCTCGGGTGTGCCTCTTGCCACAGGAATTGCCTTCTACCAGAAGTTCAGAAGCACAGGCAGCGCATCATTTGCCACATCCACAACACAGAACCCAAAAGACCTTCCGCCCGTTCCTGTGAAGAATATCAGCGTGGCCATATTCGGAGACGGTGCCTCCAGCCGCGGAAGCGTTCATGAGTCAATGAACATCGCATCAATCTGGAAGCTTCCGGTTCTCTTCTACTGTGAGAACAACCGATACGGAATGTCAGCCCCAAGTGACAAGATGATCAGCGTGGACCAGGTGAGCTCAAGGGCAGCTGCCTACAACATGCCCGGAACAGTGGTTGACGGAAATGATTTTGAGGCTGTCTACAACCAGGTCCTCAAGGCCTGCGATTATATCAGAAGCGGAAACGGTCCATACCTTCTTGAGGTCATGACATACCGCTTCAAGGGCCACTCAAAGAGTGACCGCCGCCTGTACAGGACAAGCGAGGAGGAGAATCAGTGGCTCCAGCGCGACCCGATTGTCCTCTTTGAGCAGAAGATGATCCAAAACGGCTATGTCACAGAAAAAGAAATTGCCGACATTGAGGATGAGTGCCGCAAGGGCATAGACCTTCAGGCAAAGACCGCGCTCAAGGAGAGCGGTGACAAACTCACAGCAGATGAGGTCATGAATCTTGTCTATGCATCTGAGGAGGAGCGGCCATGACATTCCGTGAGGCAATAAGAAAAGCATTGTCGGACGAGATGTCCGCAGACAGGAACGTGATTCTCTTCGGAGAGGATGTCGGAGTTTATGGAGGCTGTTTCAAGGTCACAGAGGGACTCTGGAAGGAGCATCCGGATCAGGTGATTGACACCCCGGTCTCAGAGGAAGGCTTCACAGGCATGGCAGTCGGTGCCGCGATGATGGGTCTCAGGCCTGTTGTCGAGATCATGTATGCTGATTTCTACACACTTATCTTCGACCCCATTGTGAACCATGCGGCTAAGACTCACTTCATGAGCGGCGGGCAGTTCTGCTGTCCCATAACAGTCAGACTTCCTGAGGGAAGCGGAACAGGACATGGTGCACAGCATACTCAGAGCCC
>JAFZUN010000151.1 GCA_017618315.1 Spirochaetales bacterium | reverse complement strand
GTTGTCAACAACCTCATAGACAAGATGGTGCAGTCCGTCAGGACCGGTGGATCCGATGTACATTCCGGGTCTTACACGGACAGCTTCAAGGCCCTTGAGGACCTGAATGTTCTCTCCTGTGTATTCCGCAGAGGTGTGGGCAAGATTGCTCATCTCCTCTTCGTTCATGATTTCGTCATTCATGAAATAGTATACCTCTTATTATTAAAGATAAATAACAGAAATAATATTATATATTTTAGTTAATGTGCTCAAGGAGTCTTGGTGAAAATAAGGCTTTTTTACTGCCTGTTTTAATCCTTGAAAAGCGCAAATCAACAAGATATTATTAATGACTGTGCGAGGTGATCTGATTATGAACGAGGAACTTTGGAACAGGACAATAACACAGATAAAGAATTCATTGCCCGAAAGTGAGTTCTCCTCATGGTTCACGCGCATATTCTACGGCGGAGAGGACAAGGGCAAAATCACACTTTATGTACCCTCTAATTTTGTGAAAGACAGGGTTGAGGCAGTCTACAAAGAGCTTATTGAGAACACTCTAAGTGAGCTTGGAGAATCTGAATACACCGTGACTTTTGAAGTTAAAAAAGATGCCCAGAATCAGAATAATATAAGAAAATCCACTGAAACTCAGAAAACTGAGACATCAAATTCGTCTCAGGAACAAAAGGTACAGAAACCTGTCAGACAGTCATCTGATGACATGATGTTCAATCCTTCCTATACCTTTGAGTCCTTTGTTCCCGGAGACAACAGCAGCTTTGCTTACAGTGCCTGCATGGCAATTGCAAAGAACCCTGGATCTGCCTACAATCCATGTCTTCTGTATGGAGGAGTAGGACTCGGAAAGACACATCTGATTCAGAGCATCGGAAACTACATCAGAAAGAACACAAAGCTCAAGGTTGTCTATGTGACCGCTGAGAATTTCACCAACGAGTACATCCAGTCAATAAACGAGAACAAATCTCAGCAGTTCAAGAACAAATACAGAAAAGTATCAGTTCTTCTAATAGATGATATCCACTTTCTTCAGAAGAAGAATGAGACGCAGAACGAGCTTTTCAATACATTCAATGATTTGTATGACACCGGACGTCAGATAGTCTTCACATGCGACAGACCGGTTGAGGAGCTTAAAGACATATCAGACCGTCTGAGAAGCAGGTTTGAGAGAGGCCTTAACATTGACCTTCTTCCTCCTGATTATGAGACAAGAGTTGCCATTCTCAGAAAGAAATGCCAGGAGAAGAACGTGGAGTTCAGCTCTGAGGTCATTGATTACATAGCATCCAATATCTCAAGCAACGTCAGGGCTTTGGAATCATGCCTTACAAAGCTTATTGCTTACTGTCAGCTGTTGAACAAGGATATTTCACTTGACATAGCCAAGGAGCAGCTTAGGCACATAATAAGCTCCAACAACGATACAAGCGGAATATCAATAGATCTGATAATCAAGGCTGTATCAAACTACTTCAATGTGTCCCCTTATGATATAAGAGGAAAAAACAAGAATCAGTCCATTGTCCTGCCCAGGCAGATAGCAATGTACCTTTGCCGCAAGCTCACTGATTTCTCAACTACAGAGATCGGTTATGAGTTTGGTGGAAAGAACCACACCACAGTCATGTATAACGTCCAGAAGATAGAGGCAAGGCTCAAGTCAAGCGAGAAAGAGATCAACAATGTAATTGAAAAGATTGAGACTCAGATCAAGCTTGAGGCAAGAAAGAAATAAACAATCCTGTGTATAGGATGTTCATAAATGTCAGTTTTCTGTGACTTGAATGTCAATTGAAAAATCCTTTGTTTTCTCTGCACAGGTTATGAACAGGATAGGAAGGATTTCAACATAAAATATCACGAAACAACACAAAGAATTGCTATGTCATGAACATTTTTTGTGCTATTATTACTATGATTAGATAGATTCTTAAATTTATGAATAATTACCTCGATAGGAGCCGAATATGAAATTTGTCTGTCAGAAAAATGCAATCCTGAAGGAACTCTCTAATGCCCTTGATTTCACATCACAGAGAAACACACTTGCAGTATATGCAAACGTCTGTCTTGTTCTTGAGGATAACAATCTCACCATAAAGGCAACAGACCAGAAGATGAGCTATGTCTCGGAGATGGCGGTAGAGGGTCTTGAGAACGGAAGCACAACTGTCGTATGTGATAAGTTCCTCAACATCATAAAGAATCTTCCTGAGGCAAATATTCTTTTCGAGGATTCAGATGACAAGATAAAGATCAAACCTGAGGGAACATCAATTGAGTTCAAGCTCAGAACAATAGAGGCATCGGCATTCCCAAGCCTTAGTTTCGGTGAAGATGGATACTTCAAGGTATCACAGAAGGATTTCACCGACATGATCAACCAGGTCATATTCGCTGTCAGTGATGATGAGTCAAAATACGCCATGAACGGTGCTCTGCTTGAGAAGGATGGAAGCGGCCTTGTGATGGTAGGAACAGACGGAAGAAGACTCTCTTATATAAACAGACAGATAAACGGTGAGATTCCTGATTTTCCTAAGGCAACAATTCCGAGCAGATTCCTCAATCTGATCCGTAAGCTCTCAGTCGGAGAGGGTGATTTTGAAATCAATGTTGCTGCCAACTCAATCTCACTTAGATTTGGAAGCTGCACAATATCATCATCTTTGATCAAGAATGATTTCCCGGCATACAGACGTGTGATACCTGAGAATCAGTCAAAGGTCTGCATAGTCAACATCAATACTCTCAGTGATGCACTGAAGAGAGTTTCACTTCTTGTTGAGAATAAGTATAAGAAAGTCATACTTGAGTTCAATGAGAACAAGCTCACAGTCTACTGTGATGAGAGTGATGTAGGTGCAGGAAGAGAGGAAATTGAATGCAGATATGAGGGTGAGGATCAGAGATGTGCAATGAACTACACATATCTTCTCAGCCCGCTCAAGGTCATGGACGGTGAAGAGGCCAGAATTGAGTTCAGTGAGCCCGGAAGACCGTTTACAGTCAAATCAGAGCCTGTGAGGGATTATCTGCATGTCATCATGCCGATGAACCTGAACTGATTTATGCTAATACGCAAGCTGGTTCTGGATGGTTTCAGGAACATCCAGGACCATGAAGTTGACACCTCGGCAAAACAGATAATACTCACCGGAGAGAACGGACAGGGGAAGACAAATCTTCTGGAGGCAGTTTATATACTTTGCTATGGAATGTCTTTCAGGACACAGAACCTGCGTGAGACCATAACTTATGGTCATGATATGTTCTACTTAAGCTCTGTATTCCAGGATTCTCAGGAGCTGGAGAGAAAGGCTGAGATTTCCTTTTCTGAGGGAAAAAAGCACATCAGGCTTGACGGTAAGGAGATAAAGGACAGAAAAGAGTTAATATACTGTCTTCCCTGTATTGTGTTCTCCCATGATGATATAGAGTTTGTACGCGGTGAGCCGGAGAACAGAAGAAAGTTCTTTGACCAGACAATGACAATGTATGATCCTGTCTTCTTTGATGATCTCAGAAGATATAAGACTGTACTCAAACAACGTAATGCCGCGATAAAAGATCAGAGATACGAGCTTCTTGACATATATGATGAGAAACTTGCCAGATACGGCATGCCGATAATTAAGGCAAGAAGCAGTGTATGCAGCTCTTTTTCCGCCATATTCCCTGACATCTACAACAATGTGTCCCTGGAGGACAGGGGAATACAGATAAAGTACAGGCCTTCATGGAGTGAGTCAGAATCATTTGATGACATCATGATAAGGCTGGCTAACCAGAGAGACGTGGACATCAAGATGAGTACAACGACCAGCGGACCTCACAGGGACAGGTTCCTGATAACAGATAAGAACGGTGTTTTTGTCAACGGAGCATCAACAGGACAGATGCGTCTGGCTTCTCTTGTTTTCAGGTCAGCCCAGGCCGCATTCTACAGACAGAAGACAGGACTGAATCCTATTTTTCTTATTGATGATGTCTTATTAGAGCTTGATTCGCAGAAAAGAGCACGTTACCTCTCATATCTAGGACATTATAATCAGGCGTTCTTCACTTTCCTTCCTGAGGAGAAATATTTCGGGTCTTTCTTTAATCCCAACGGTTCTGATACCATAAGATATAAGGTAGAGAACGGGAGGTTCCTCAGTGCCTAGGAAAAAAGACAATTATCAGCGCCTTTCCCCTGAGGACCCTGTTTCAGGAAAGATTTTCTTTGACCAGGTGCTTGAGAGACACAACATTGACCTGAATGATCCTGCAAACCAGCTTACCATGCACTTCACCGATATGCTTGATCCGTCATTAAGAGACCATGTGAGATGCACAGGCTTCCGTGACGGAGTTCTTTACCTTGTATGTGACCACCCTTCAAGAGCATCATACATAAGACTGAACAGCAGGGAGATCAAGAAGACAATCAGCGGTGTTTTCCCTGAAATTGATTTGAAGAAAATAGTTACGAGAACAGTCACCACTTGACGAACACTTTCTTAAAATCTATACTCAATTGCTCAGGAATGTCCTGAATTATAAGAAAATCCCGCTTTAAGCGATTATATGGAGATAAAACCATGAGTTACAAAGGCAAGAGAACCTATCAGCCAAGTAAGATTAAGAGAAACAGAAAGTTTGGATTCAGAGCCCGCATGGCAACAAAGGGCGGACGTCTGGTATTGGCCAGAAGAAGAGCAAAAGGCAGACACAGTCTCACAGTTTCTGATGAGAAGAAGCCTTACTAAGAAGCAGATAATCAGATTAAAGGCAGATATTGACAATATTTTCAAAGCAGGAAAAAGGTACTCTCTTTCCTGCTTTAAGTTGTTTGTTGCACAGAATGAGCTTTCTTACAGCAGGCTTATTGTCATTCCTGCCAGACACTATGGTAATTCAGTCCAGAGAAATCTCATACGCCGTCAGGTAAAGGAAATCTGGCGCGTTAATCAGGAGAGAATAATATCTGGTCTGGATTTTGCTGTTGTCGTTTATCCGACTCATGAAAAGACTCTCACGTTCGGCGAGAAAGAAGAAATCCTCATTGACTTATTTAAGAGAAGCGGCTCCATTGCGAGCTGATTTTTCATAATTGACGGACAGAGACAATTCTCATGAGACTTTTTTAGGAGCACATAATGGATAAAAGGACCATACTGGCCATTGTTCTGGTTGTGATAGTAATCACAGCAAGCATGTTCATACAGGCCACGCTTTTCTCCGGAAACGATACTTCCCAGAACACAAGTTCAGCAAGTACGGCCGGGACAACAGAGACATCTTCCGAGGTCTCTGCTCTCACAGAAGAGAAGGTAAGTGCAATTGTATCCAAATCCTCGGCTGCATCTGCTGAGAAGTTCGCATTGGAGACAAACCTCTTTGAAATCACATTCGATCCTGTCGGAGCAAGCATATCATCATTGATGATGAAAGAGCATGCCGACGCATACGGCAACCATGTGGACATCATCTTCAACGGTGAGGACGGAAATAACGCATTCCTCATGTATTGGGGTGATGATCTCTCAAATCCCATAATGGATACATTCTCTTATGTTGTCGAAGGCACCAAGGTGATCTTCACAAACAGCTACAAGACATCATCCGGGCAGAGCTTTACAATTGTGAAGACATACGAGTTCAAGGATGACGAGTATCTGTTTGCTGTCAATGTGGACATTGTAGGAGGCGAGGGCTTCACAGGTCTTAACTCTGAAGGCTATGCTTACACATTGGCATATGAGCCGCAGGTCGGTCCTTCATTTACACAGATGAAGAACAACAACTACGACTACAGAAGAGTGTATGTCGATGCCTACAACAACAAGGGTAAGCTCAAGAAGAGCATGGTCAAGTTCTCAAACGGAGTATACACGACCACATCACAGATGCAGTGGATGAGTGTTACCGGCAAGTACTTCGCGGTAGTCGCTTATCCTGCAGACAACACACTGGCTTATAAGTACACCGCTCTTCAGGGCTCAACCGACACTGTGGTACAGACAGACAGCATCTATGTGTCCAGGCCCGCTACCGGTGAATCAACCAGTGACACAATCTACTTCTATGCAGGTCCCCAGCTGAAGAAATATCTCGGCTCATACTACAGCGGAATGGACAATGCCTGGGGTCTCAGGAACACCAACCTTGATGCTGTCATGGACGGCGGATCAATCCTCGGTTGGCTTGAGAACATACTCAAGTGGCTTCTGAATCTTCTTTACAAGGTCATCCCGAACTATGGTGTCGGAATCATCCTGGTGACAGTGATCATCAAGATAGTGTTCTGGCCTCTAACAAAGAAGGGTACGGAATCAACTGCTAAGATGTCTGCGCTTCAGCCAAGGATGAAGGAGATACAGGAGAAGTACAAGGACAATCCGCAGAAGATGAACCAGGAGACCGCAGCCCTGTACAAGGAGGCCGGTGTGAGTCCGTTGGGAGGCTGTCTGCCGATGCTGATCCAGTTCCCGATCCTAATTGCCATGTACGGACTTCTGAACAAGCACTTCGAGCTCCGTGGTGCCATGTTCATCCCCGGCTGGATTCCGGATCTCTCTGTTCCTGAGACAATCGCCACTCTCGGATTCAATATCCCGCTTCTCGGAAATGAGATCCATCTGCTGCCTATCTTGTACACAATCAGCATGATCTTCTCAATGAAGTACACACAGAGCAGCCAGAACCAGAACGCAAGTCAGGGTAAGGGTATGATGTGGTTCATGACCTACGGAATGCCGATACTGTTCTTCTTCATTCTCTATAGTGCTCCGTCAGGACTTCTTCTTTACTGGTCCTCACAGAACCTGCTCTCAATGATTCAGCAGTTCTACACGAACCATAAACTCAAGAAGAATCCCAATGCTCTTGTGAAAACTGACACAACGGCAAAAAAGGAACCCGAGGCAGTACGCAGATATCAGGAGAAGCTCAAGAAGCTTGAGGAAGAAAGAGCCAGACAGGCCAAAAACAAGAAGAAATAATATCACAGAGGCAATATATGACTAGAGAATTCGAAGGAAAAACAGAGCAGGACGCCATCAATCAGGCTATTGAGGCACTTCATATTGAGAGAGAGGATTTCGATGTTGAGATCCTGGACAACGGACGCAGGGGATTTTTCAAGAAGGCCAACGTGAGAATTCGTGTCCATGTTGACTCTGCCCCGGAGGAGGAGCAGGAGACCTTCATTCCCGAGGAAGAGGATTATGACCAGGAGGAAGAGGAGGACCTTGAGCCGAATCAGGAGCTTGAGACAAGCGTGTGTGAGTTCATTGACGGAATGATTGCCCACATGGGTTATGAGTCAAAGACAACGGTCTCTTCCCGCAAGGGCAAGAAGGTCAACCTTGAGATTGCAAGTGACTCATCCAACATCATCATCGGACGCAAGGGAAAGAACCTCGATGCCATCCAGGTCCTGGCAAACGTCTATGCCGGCAACATCGACTCTGAGAGAAAGATTATTGTAGACTCAGAGGGTTACAGGATCAGACATGAGGAACAGATAATCAAGAACGCATACCGCACTGCAATGCAGGTTCGCAAGACAGGACGCTCACGCCTTCTTGAGCCGATGAACCC
>JAFZUN010000150.1 GCA_017618315.1 Spirochaetales bacterium | reverse complement strand
CAGAAGATTCTCCTTCTGCCTCTCGCTCTCAATCACAAGTGCACTTTCATCTGAGGTAGATGCATCTGATGTGAGCCTTGACGCGATCTCATCACAAAGTCTCTCAAAGCCAAGTCCGGTTGAAACTGACAGGTTCAAGAAGCCGTCCTTGTGTAGTTCCCTGAGATCAGCTTTGTTCAACACGGCAATGCACCTCGGGTCGGAGATGACTTTATTGTCAATGCCGGAGGTGTCGGTCGAGTCAACAAGATAGATGATGATGTCGACCGCCTCAAGAAGGCTTCTGGAACATCTTATTCCCTCCTCCTCGATCTCGCTCTCTGACAGATCCCTGAAACCTGCAGTGTCATAAAGGCGCACTGGGATTCCACGGATCTCGCACATAGCCTCAATGAAGTCTCTTGTCGTACCCTTCTGCTCGCTGACAATCGAGCGGTCCTCTTTCAAGAAGTAGTTGAAGAGCGAGCTCTTTCCTGCATTCGATGGACCGGCAAGAACAATACGAGCCCCCTGTGAATAAAGGCGTCCTGTACTGAATGAGTCAGCAATACCCTTAAGGGCACCAACTGCGTCATCCAGCTTAGCCATGGGAAATGTCAGATCCTCTCCGATCTCATCGTCAGAGTAATCCAGCTGGACCTCTACAATGCTCATTATATCAACAATGATTGCCTTAATTGTACTGATTCGCTTAAAAAGTGCACCATTAAGCCTTCTTAGGGCCATTGCACGTCCGGTTCTGCCCTGAGCATTGATAAGCTCGTTAACGGCCTCAGCCCGGGTAAGGTCCATCTTGCCGTGCAAAAATGCCCTGAGCGTGAACTCCCCTGGAAGCGCCTGCCTGAATCCGATGGACGCCATCAGCTCCAGAACCGACCTGATCACCTGAAGACCGCCGTGGCAGGAGATCTCCAATGCCTCCTCTCCCGTGTAGCCATGACCGTCACGGTACAAGGTCAGAACAACATCATCCACAACCTTGCCGTCAGCCGGATTGACAAGAGCACAGTAATGGGCGCAGTTACCCGGCAGGGTGTTGATGTCCTTTTTGCTTCTGACTGCTTTTGAGAGTGTTCTGATGCAGCCTTCTCCGCTAACGCGCACCACCGCAATGGCGCTTTTTGCCCAGGCGGTTGCAAGAGCGAATATGGCATCTTCGGTGTTGTAGGAATCCATGTCCAAAATTATACATTGAAGGACTGTGCTTTTCAACTTCGTCGCCAGACTGTATCATGTCTGTATGAACATAAAAGCAGCACAGGCAAGAAGCCTCCTGTATTCGAACATAAGGCAGTATTTCTCAGGCAAGGGTTATCTTGAGGTGGAGACCCCGACACTCTCTCCGGACCTCATCCCCGAAGCGACCATTGACAACTTCGGCACCCAGTTCATCAACGAGTTCTCCGGAAGCCGTGAGCTTTACATGATTCCGTCCCCTGAGATCTTCATCAAGAAGCTTCTTGCTGACGGAAGCGGATCCTTGTTCGAGATCTCAAAGTGCTTCCGTAACTGCGAGCAGCTTGGTGACATCCACAATCCCGAGTTCACCATGCTCGAGTACTACACCGTGGGCTTTGACGAGAAGGACTCCATTGCCCTGACTCAGGACATGATCCGCAGTACCGCGCTGGAAGGCTGTCCTCAAAACGTCCTCTCGGATTTTGAGATAATCAGCGTTCATGATGCAGTTCTAAAGTATGCTGGAATAGACCTGGATGAGCTTCAGAACCCCAGGGATCTCAGGGAAGCCGCGGACAGACTGGGACTTCCCGTTCCCGGACCGGAGCCGTGGGATGACACGTTCAACCGCATCTTCATCAACTTTGTGGAGACATCCCTCCCCAAGGACCACCCCGTGTGCCTTGTGGACTACCCGAAGCAGATTGAATGCCTTGCCAAGGCACATGGAAACTACAGGAGGCGTTGGGAGCTCTACATTAACGGAATTGAGGTGGCAAACTGCTACCTTGAGGAGACAGACTCTCAGATTGCAGAGGACTACTACAGGTCCGAATACCAGAAGCTGCTTGCCCTCAGAAGCTCAAGCGGAAAGACAATTCCGGACATCGATGAATCCTTCTGCGAGGTTCTGGGAAGGCTTCCCAAGTGCTCGGGTGTGGCAATAGGATTGGACCGTCTGCTGATGGTAGAGACAGGAGCCAAGGATATTGATGATGTCCTTCTCTTCCCCTTCTCCCGCATGCTCTAGGGCAATATCTTGCATAAGTCCATATATTAGTGATAAGATAGCTCCCGCTATAATATATGGTAATATCAAGACTGTGAATTGAATAAGAGGTAATTCATTATGATTAAAGCTGGACAGATCGACAAAGGTACAGCACTGCTCATCAAGGGTGCTCCATTCATCTGCGTTGAGCGCGAATTCGTCAACCCCGGAAAGGGATCTGCATTTGTCAGACTCAAGCTCAAGAGCCCCACAACAGGCCAGGTCCTTCAGGAGACAATCAAGAGCCAGGATTCCGTCGAAGACATCAATGTGGAGATGATGGACTATCAGTACATGTACAATGACGGCGAGAACTTCCACATGATGAACGTCGACACATATGACCAGTTCGAGGTCCCCATGTCCAACTTCGAGGGCTATGAGCTTCTGATGAAGGACGGCGAGACATACAGATGCACCGTAT
>JAFZUN010000149.1 GCA_017618315.1 Spirochaetales bacterium | reverse complement strand
TTGATCAGCTCGGAGTCAAGCATACCAGATATGCATTCACGGATTCGAACGATGTCGCTTCCGTAACACAGAGCGCATGCAGCGCATGTGACGTGATCTACATCCCCACCGACAACACCGCAGCTTCCTGCACCGAAGCCATCAGGAACGTCGTCGAGCCCGCAAAGGTGCCCGTAGTTGCAGGAGAGGAAGGAATCTGTTCCGGATGCGGAGTGGCAACACTCACAATCAGCTACTATGATCTCGGATACACGACCGGAAAGATGGCCGTCCAGATCCTGGCAAACGGAGCCGATGTCTCCAAGATGCCCATCGAGTATGCTGCAAACCCCATCAAGAAGTACAATGCAGAGCTCTGCAAGTCACTTGGCATCAGCATTCCTTCTGACTACACTGCAATCTGAGTTAAGTTCGGAGGATTCAAGTGAACATCGGATCTCTGATCAGTGCGCTTCCGGGAGCCGTGGCCCAGGGCCTCATCTGGGGAGTCATGGCAATCGGAGTGTACCTGACATACAAAGTACTTGATATCGCAGACCTGACGGTAGACGGCACCATGGCCACTGGCGGTGCCGTCTGCGTCATGATGCTGCTCAACGGAGCCAACCTCTGGCTGGCGATTCTCTGCGCAGTCCTGGCCGGCATGATCGCCGGTCTGGTGACGGGAATCTTCCACACGGCCATGGGCATTCCCGCCATCCTGGCAGGTATCCTCACCCAGCTTTCCCTTTATTCCGTCAACCTGGCGATAATGGGATTCAAGGCCAACCAGGGAATCAACTTCAGGACCACACGCATCCTGATTTCTTCCAGGAACGTCAAGGTCATAGGCTTTGAGAACCCCATCTTCATAATGATCATCGTCACGGCACTGCTGATTGGCGTCCTGTACTGGTTCTTCGGCACGGAGCTCGGAGCATCGCTCAGGGCCACCGGCTCTAACGAGCACATGGCACGCGCCCAGGGCATCAACGTGAACGTCTCAAAGATAATCGGACTGATGATCTCAAACGGCATAGTAGCCCTTTCTTCTGCACTGTATTCGCAATATCAGGGTGCCGTTGACGTCAACATGGGACGCGGAGGAATCGTCATAGGCCTTGCCGCAGTCATAATAAGCACCGTCATCTTCGGAAAGATCTTCCACAATTTTGCACTCAAGCTCATGGGAGTCTCCCTGGGTGCCGTGATCTACTACATCGTCATCCAGATAGTCCTCTGGATGGGTCTGAACACCAACATGCTCAAGCTTCTGTCAGCTCTGGTGGTCGCAGTGTTCCTTGCCATCCCCTACTGGAAGGGCAAGTTCACCAAAGGAGCCAGACATGCTTGACCTGATCAACATTTCCAAGACGTTCAATCCCAACACCATAAACCAGAAGGTGGCCCTTGACGGAGTATCGCTTCATCTTGATGACGGAGACTTCGTCACAATGATCGGAAGCAACGGTGCAGGAAAGTCCACCCTGCTCAACGCCATTGCAGGCGAATGGCCCGTGGACAGCGGAAGAATCATCATCGACGGCAACGACGTCACGGGTCTCAGCGAACACAAACGGGCCCTCTGGCTGGGCCGTGTCTTCCAGGATCCCAGGCTAGGAACCGCCGCAACCATGCAGATCATAGAGAACCTTGCACTTGCCAAGCGCCGCGGACAGAAACGCGGGCTGAAGATCGGTGTCACCAAGGCGGAGAAAGACGAATACAGGGAACAGCTGGCCACATTGGGCCTGGGCCTTGAGGACCGTCTCACCGAGAAGGTCGGCCTGCTTTCCGGCGGCCAGCGTCAGGCCCTCACCCTTCTGATGGCCACGCTCAAGAAGCCCAAGCTGCTGCTCCTGGACGAGCACACTGCGGCCCTTGACCCGCGTACCGCACAGAAGGTCCTGACTCTTTCAGACCAGATTGTCACGGAGAACAAACTGATGACCATGATGGTGACCCACAACATGAAGGATGCCATCCGCTACGGAAACAGGCTGATCATGATGAACGCAGGTCACATCATCCTTGACATAAAGGGAGAGGAAAAGCAGAAGCTGACTGTGACAGATCTCATGGAACAGTTCGTGAAGACAAGCGGAGAGGAACTCTCCGACCGTGCCCTGCTGTCATAGGCAATCGGATCATACGGACAGTAAATGTCTCTGTAATCGAAATAAAAAATGTGTTTTTCAATGACTATTCACTGAAAAACACATTTTTTTCGCCTATTTCCTAGACAGCCGGGATTTTACAGGGCTGCCACGATTCCCCTGATGAGTGCGGAGAAGCTGTTCTTGACCCTGAGTCCTGTCTCCAGGACCTCATCATGTCCCAGAGGCTGGTCCAGGATTCCCGCAGCCATGTTGGTCATGCAGCTGATTCCGATTGTCCTGAGTCCGCAGTGTGCGGCGGCAATCGCCTCAGGCACTGTCGACATACCTGCGGCATCGGCACCGAGGATCCTTGCAGCCCTGATTTCTGCCGGAGTCTCGAAGTTCGGACCTGCAAAGAACATGTACACTCCCTCCTTGAGGGGAATTCCGAGCTTCCCGGCTTCTTTCCTGACGATCTTCTGAAGATCGGGATCATAGGCTCTGGACATATCGAAGAACCTGGATCCGAGTTCTTCCTCGTTGGGTCCGCGCGTCGGTGATTCAGGTGCAAGCTT
>JAFZUN010000018.1 GCA_017618315.1 Spirochaetales bacterium | reverse complement strand
TAAAGTGGTGGCAAAAAAGAAACCCTTGTCAGTAATTCCTTACATAACAAGGGTTTGTCGATGAGCGGACAGGGGATCGAACCCTGGACCCGCAGATTAAGAGTCTGCTGCTCTACCGGCTGAGCTATCCGCCCGACGCGAGGTTATGTATAGCATTTTTTGGATTCTTGCGCAATACCTATGGATGTTTTTTTTGCTGATAAGAATTAAACACATCAGATTGCAAAGACACCTTTGGTTTTACTTCTCAATAAGATCTTCAATCCTACAACCAAGAACCTTAGAGATACGCAAGAGAGACTCCGCAGAAGCCTTGTTGATGTCCTTGTTCCTTTGCTCATACATCTGAATTGACCGAAGCCCTACTCCAGACATTTCTGCCAGCTCTGCTTGTGAGCATCCATATGCGGTCCTGATGCGTTTCAGGTTTGTTTCCGGAAAAACTGATTTTATCCTGGCTTCAGTGATTTCAACGAATTTGGAGATATCAGCTTCATGCAGCGGATGATACAACACCTTCAGGTCATCGAAAGAGTAAATCTTGAATATCTCACTGAATTTCCGGTCTGAATACCACTGATAGTAAGCCACAGCCCATCCGATCCAATATTCCTCAGAACGCCCGAGCCTTGGCTCGATTTCAATCTGTTTCTTCTCTCCAAGTGCGTCAGCAATTATCTCAGCCGCAATCTCAATCCCGTTTTTTGCTGCAACGCAAGAAGGATCTCCATTCTCAAGCCTGGTGCAAATCGGATTGGCAATGAATATCTTCACAAAGACATCACCAGGAACTCCGAAAACATTGACAGCATAGTCAAAAGCATCGCCTAAAAGAGACTGGGCCTTACTCAGATATGTTTCCCGGTATGCGCGGATCATTGTTCTTGATGCCTCCTCTCATTATGTCTTGTATATATAGACCATCATCCTCCCGTTCCAGAATATCAAGATAATTCCTGTTAGCCTCATCATCCCGGACTTTCCGCTTGGAATAATAGATATCCTTATCTGCGAATTCAAATCCATCAAAACGGATATTGGAAAAAGCAAATGGCGATTTAAGAACTATCTGTTCTCCAAGCTTTCCCAAATGCATTGCCCTAAACAGCTGGTCAACTGTAATGCTGTTGTTCAGAAATGCTGAAGCAAAATCATAATAGGAATCGTCAGCCCGGTATCCCTTGATAAGATCAAATGCATTAACATTCACCCCGAAGTTCTCAATCAGATAATACTTCGCCTTTCTTGCAACAGGCACCCTGATGGGGAAAACACGGTGTTCTATAAGTACAGCCATCCAGTTCAACACATTGTACCCTGCACCATTAAGATCCAGTATCCTAAGATTGTCTGCTTTCAGGGCATACCGGTTAGCGAAACCGCTTTGCATGGATGTCACAGCCCATTCCTTGGCCAGTTCAAGATTCTCAGTGCAGTAAAAACCCAGACCGAAATCGTTAGTCAGTTTTCCGGCTCCGAACAACGGTTCCCGTACAACTTGAGGCGAACCATGATATAGTAATAGGGTTTTTCCCATCAGAGTCTCCTCGGCATTTCCGATACATACTATATCACCATAGTGATATAAATTCAAGGAAAAACAGGAGACATGAATTCGAGATTATCAGACACCCATCATTTTGGTGAACAACGACAGATAGCCCTCCACGGGTCTTTTGTGCTTGGGATACTTGCCGCATCTGTAGTTGTCAATCACTATCTCATAGCGCTCTATTGCACGGCTTACAGCATCATCCCAGGAGAGGTAAAGATTCTCGGATGCGGCCTTCCCTATTCTCTGCATGATATTGGGATGGTCTATGGTCTTCATCAGACATGCGGCAAGTGATTCGGCGGTCTCATCTATAAGAAGGCCATCAACACCGTTGGTCACACCCTCACTGGCACAGCTGTCTTTTACAAGCACGGCTCCGAGCGAGCATGCAGCAGCCTCCCTGACCACCAAGCCGTTTGTGTCGAATGTCGACGGGAACAAGAACAGATCCGCACGTGAGTACCAGGCAGCAAGCTCCTCACGGTCGTACACAGGCCCTGCGAAGAAACATATATTATCCAAGCCGCGACTGCTGCAGTATGAGATTATCTCCTTTTCCTCCTGGCCTTTCCCCACAAACACCATCCTGAAGTCCACGTCTTGTGATCTCAATGCAGCAAGGGCGTCCAGAATAATCTTAAGGCCCTTGTACCACATAAGGCGCCCAACAAACAGGAACACAGGAACACCTTCCGGCAGATTGTAAGCCGATGTCACCTTATTTATCAGCTCGGGCTCAGCAGTGTGTCTTCTCATGTCCACACCGTTGTTCATAACAATGTAGTCGCCTTTGTATCCAAGACTCTTGAGGCTCTTCCCCGCCCCCTCGCTCACAACCCAAAGCTCATCGCATGAGCTGACACTCTCAATCAGGGCCTTAATTGCAAGCTGCGATATCATCTGGCTCTTTATCGCCTTCCTGATCTCGATATCGAACTTGGTGTGGTATGTAAGGATCATGGGAATATCAAGCGCCGCTCTGAGCTCTCTGGCAAGGACGTTCGACATCATTGGGCAATGGCTGTGGAGAAGCCCGATGTCCATTGCCTTAATTATCTTCATGGTATCGGCATAAAACGGGTTTCCTACCACATAGCCGATCTTACTGGACATGTCCATTCCCGGGTACCTGATCACAGGAAAGCCGAAACTCGAGTCATCATATTCAGGATGATCCGGTGTCACAACACTGACACCGACACCTTTGCGGCTCAGAACCTTGGCGTAGTTTAATACCGCATTTGCCACACCGTCGATGATAGGCGGAAATGAATCGTTAAGGAGACAGATGTCTTTCATATGTTTAATATACCAAAAAACCGCTGTTAATGGTACGCGGGAAAAGGGACTTGCCCTTCGGATTCCGGGAATCCAGCCAAGGCCTTCCCCATTGTCAAACCACAATTGAATCTCGGCTACATTTGTGATATTCTCATGACACACTGCGGGGATGGTGGAACTGGCAGACACGTAGGATTTAGGTTCCTATTCGAAAGAGTGAGGGTTCAAGTCCCTTTTCCCGCAAATGTGAAGCGGCTCCGAGAGGGGCCGTTTTGCATTTGAGTTGGAATCTTCAAGTTCTTCATCGTCGATTTTCAGTAATAAATGGTTTTTCCGACGATTTTCGTCGAAGAAGCAATAAAAAACCGGAAAACCGACGACAGACAACCCGGATCTGATTTCCGCAGAGGAACACAGAGGATCACAAGAAGATCACGTTTTCCTTGATTTGTGAAATTGCGGGTGTTATAATTCTGTTCATTCTATGTATGCATAGAACAAAAGGAGCTATTTACATGCATTTCGACCTTATTCCGCTGTTTCACTACTTCACAGCCATAGATTACCTTGATCTGGGATTAAGAATCATCCTCTCTGCAGTCTGCGGAGCTGTAATCGGCCTGGAAAGGGAGCGCAGGTATAAGAATGCCGGACTCAGGACACATGTCATTGTAGCCATCTCCGCAGCCATGCTGATGATAGTATCAAAATACGGTTTCCTGGATATTGCCAGCATACCTGATGTCAGACTCACATCAGACGGAGGAAGAATCGCAGCCGGTGTCATTCAGTCCATCGGTTTCCTCGGTGCAGGTGTCATCTTCGTGAGAAAGGAAAGCATCATCGGACTTACCACCGCCGCAGGCCTTTGGGCCACCGTCGGCATTGGACTGTGCTTCGGAAGCGGAATGTACATTCTGGGAATCAGTGCGACACTGATTCTGGTTCTGGTCAACATCCTCCTTAGACTTCATCACCAGAGGATATCGTTCCAGACAATCATCACCATCACAAGCAATGTGACAAACCACAACATGACCACGGAGGAGTTCAGCATGGAGCTGGTCAAGGCCGGTGCAAAGCTGAGAGACTTCTCATTCACAAGAAGTGAGACAAACGGGATTGTCGTGAAGACAAACATCGTGCTGAGCGACAAGAGGACAATGGTGGAGCATGTCCAGACCCTTGAGAGCCTGCCGTTCGTGGATTCCTTTGAGGTCTATCCTTCCTAAACCTTACTTGAAGAAGGCATTGTACAGGGCGTTGACCGCCTTTTCGTAATCCGCCTCATCAATTCCCACAATGATGTTGATCTCACTTGAGCCCTGATCAATCATGCGGATGTTCACGTCCGCATTGGCAAGTGCGGAGAAGACCTTAGCGGCAACTCCCTTGCGGTAAACCATTCCGATACCCACAACGGCAATAAGTGCAATTCCGGTATCGACTATGATTGAATCCGGCTCAAGCTCCTCCTGGATGTTCTCAAGTATCTGGGATCTCTTTGTCCTCAGGTCATCCGAGTCCACAATCACAGACATCGTGTCAATTCCGGACGGCACATGCTCGAAAGAGACTCCTGCAGAGGCAATGATGTTCAGCAGCCTTGCAGCAAAACCGACCTCGTTGTTCAGCATCGCCTTCTCAACGCGGATTGAGCTGAAGCCCTTCACGCCGGCTATGCCTGTGACAATATTGCCGCTCTGGGCCACGTTGCTTCTGTGCGGGACAATCCATGTTCCCTCATCATCCGGGCGGTTGGTGTTTCTGATATTGATAGGTATTCCTGCGCTTCTGACGGGGAAGACTGCATCCTCATGCAGGACTGAGGCGCCCATGTAGGAGAGCTCTCTGAGCTCCTTGTAGCTGATCTCCTTAATCGGAAGCGGTGAGTCCACAATCCTGGGATCTGCGGAGAGCATCCCCGAGACATCAGTCCAGTTCTCATAGACTGCGGCCTTGGCGGCACGGGCGACTATGGCGCCTGTGACATCAGAGCCACCACGTGAGAAGGTCCTTATTTTTCCGTCAGCTCCGGTTCCGTAGAAACCCGCGACAACCGCCCTCTTCTTTCCTGTGAGCTCACGGGCCAGAGAGTCGTTTGTCTTCTCCGTGTTGAGCCTTCCGTCAGGCTGGAAGAAGATGCAGGTGGCAGGATCAATGAAGTCGTATCCGAGGTATGAGGCAAGAAGCTTTGAGTTGAGGTATTCTCCGCGGCTGGCCATGTAGTCCTTCTCGGGTGTGCCTTCAAGATGGCTGCAGATCACGTTGAACTCCGTGTCCACATCAAATGAGACACCGAGGTCTGAGGCTATTGAGCTGAATCTGGCTTTTATTGCATTGAGCTGAGCCACGAAATCGTTGCCTGATGTGGCAAGATTATAGCAGGAATAGAGCATATCAGTGACTTTTGTGTCATCTTTGCTTCGCTTGCCCGGAGCAGATGCAACCACGTAGTGGGTTCCCTCATGAGATCTGATGATGTCGGCCACCTTCCTGAACTGGGAAGAGTCAGCAAGTGAGCTGCCGCCGAATTTGAGAACGGTTGTCTTCATGATGAAGCCTCCTCAAGATATGAATGGCCTGAAGAAATCCTCAAGCGCCTTGTTGTCCTGCGTATACAGGAAAGTGGTCATCCCCAGTTTCTCGGCGCTGTCGATATTGACTGCAAAGTCATCGGTGAAAACCGCCTGCTCGGGAGCAAAGCCCTCGCTGTTGAGAATGAACTGATAGAATTCGGCATCGGGCTTTGAGAAGTGGATCTCATGCGAAGCATAGAGCTTGTCAAAGCAGTCAAGCGGACGCTCTGGCATTGCTTTGCAGAACTCCCAGTGACCTGCGTACGTGTTAGACCCAGAGACCACCCTGTGACCGCTTCTGCGAAGT
>JAFZUN010000148.1 GCA_017618315.1 Spirochaetales bacterium | reverse complement strand
CCCGAGTTCTTCATGGGTCTTGATACATTCGAGAAGACAGCAGGCGGAATCTGCCGCGACCTCAGGGCTTCCGCAAAGGCTCCGGGAGCAGAGCGCATCTACACTGCAGGAGAGAAAGAGCACCTTGCATGGCTGGACCGCAAGGACAAGGGTGTTCCTGTCGGAGAGTCAATCCAGAAGGAGTTCGTCGCACTCAGGGACGAGTTCAACCTGCCGTACAAGTTCCCGTTTGAGAAATAACAGTTATTCACAGCATTTATGAGGACCATTGCAGTTGCGATGGTCCTTTTTTGATGCTTCTGGTGCAGCTAGGGCAACTAGGGCAATTAGGACAGCTAGGGCAACTAACTACAATTAGAATTGCTGAAGAAAGATGCCCAAGTACTGTCTGCACGGTAGAACACGGGAATGCTGAAATCCTCCAGTCTGGCCTCGATGTAATAGAGTCCTTTGTTATAGGTCTTTCCCGTGAACAGATGTACCCACTTTCCTTCAGGAAGGTTCACATGCCTGCCCTTTGCGCCTTTCTTCAAAACCGGTGCAACCAGCATCTCAGGTCCCAGCATATACTGATCCGTGCAATTCAAGGCCCAGGACTCGGTGCTGTACCAGTTCATAGGTCTCATGACGGAAAGCCCCTTCTCCATGTTCTCTCTCTCACAGAAGAGGATGTAGTCCTTGAGCCTGAAATGAAGATTTGACCAGGAGGCCATGTAGTCCAGAGTCTCATCATCTGAGTCGAACTGCCAGTTGGTTGCCGGCCTGTTTCCCTCATGAGTGCGCATGATTGGAGTAAAGCAGCTCATCTGAGTCCACCTGAGCAGAAGCTCCTTGCTGCGCTTAAGCCATGCGACTGTCGTATATCCGCCGATATCGCTAAAGGAAATCCCGTGTCCGCTGTATGCCAGAGAAAGCGCAGCAGGAATCACGGAGCGGATTCCGTCATCCCGTGACCAGTCAACGTTCTGGTCCCCTGCCCAGATACTCTGCGCATAACGGGGACTCATGGCGTTTCCGCTTCTCATGAAGAATATGACCTTGTCCAGATTCCCGGTCTCCTCAAGGGCCTCACGGTTGAGCTTTGCCCAAAGTCCGGGCCACAGGTTGTGAGCAACCATTCCAGAAACACCACTATGCACCACAGCGTCTGTGGGCAGGTACTCACCGAAATCCGCCATCCAGCCCATTGAGCCGAACTCTATCATGTTCTTCTTGATTTTTTCCTTATACCAGGAAAATGCCTCGGGATTGGTCAGATCCACATGACCGCAATCGAACTCACCGAAATCAATGAAGTAGTTCTCTCCGGAAGAGTTCTTCACAAGGTAGCCTTTCTCAACTGCCTCATTGCAGAGGCTTCTGCCCTTGATCAGATAGGGATTGATGTAAGTGGTGAAGCAGATTCCCTGTTCCTTGAGCTCTCCTATCCACTTATCCAGACCGGGATACATTTCGGGATTCCACTTCCAATCCCAAAGAACACGTTTTCCGAACGAGGTCGCGATCTTGCCGGACCAGTCCTGAGCCCACAGAGCACAGACTCTCACTTTATGAGAGAGGGCTTTCTCGAGTTTGTCCCTCACAACATCCGTTCCGCCCTGGACCCCAAGGACCATGCCGTCATGCACCCAGGACGGAAGAACCGCCTGACGGCCTAGAAGCAGGCTGACCTTGGAGGCGGTGTCCATAAGAGATGTCCCGAATCCTACAGTGATCTTCTCCGGAAGGCTGTAGGATATTATCCTGTGGCATTTATGGCCGGTGAAATCCAGGATGCAGTAGTCAAAGCTGTGGACATGGATGAAATAGTTTTTGCTTGAGACAAAAGTGGGCTGAGGGTAATAAGTGGTGTGATAGGCTCCACCTGCCTTGTCATGAAGCTGGGCAAGGATTGTCAGGGGCCTGTTGTAGCGCCGTCCAACACCCT
>JAFZUN010000017.1 GCA_017618315.1 Spirochaetales bacterium | reverse complement strand
TTTCTCACCTAATCCGGCAACTGTTGCTGCGCGGAACTCTGAGAGGAAGAACGGCACGTCACAGCCGACTTCTGCTCCAAGTTTCATAAGATCCTGCTTTGACAACGGATTATCTGAGATGCTGTTCAGATACAAAAGAAGGCTCGCGGCATCGGATGATCCTCCGCCAAGACCTGCCTGAGTAGGGATGTTTTTGGTAACTCTCACAGAGATGCTTTTTTCAAAGCCAGTCTCCTCATGCCAGAGTCTTGCAGCCTTATCCAATGTGGACTTGCCTTTCTCACAGAGGTTCTCAAGACCTGTTACATCGGCCTTGAACGGACCGTCTGAGATAGTTATGTCCAGTTTGTCGAAAAGGCTGCACGTCTGGAAGATAGAGGCTATCGGATGGTATCCGTCAGGTCTTCTCTCTCCTACGGCCAGGTGCCAGTTGACCTTTGCAGGTGCTCTCAGCTCCATAATCCAAGCTCCTTCATTCGCTCAGTGGTCTTTCCGTTCCAGTCCACGTTTGCCTGCGGGTTTCCCGGGCTTGGATGGATGATGGAAGCTACAATTCTGGATGAGTCCTCATTTACTGATTGAAGCTTCTGCTCTGCGTACTTTCCAATTCCTATCAGGGCGCGCGGATTGATCATGGCGATCACATCTCTCAGGTATGAGTCGCAGACATCCTCAAGCGCCTTACGCTCCTCCTTGGGAAGATGGTCGGGAGTGAAGTTCTTGGCAGTAGATCCCTTGTCCAGGAACCCCAACGGACAGTAGTTGAACATGCTGTGGATATCAAAGAAATCATCAGGGTCAGGCCACCTAAGCTGCATCAAGCCCCAAAGTCTTTTCCCGCTTCCCTCTGAACGCTTGATTTCCATTCCTAGAACCGGTCTTGAAGGATGTTCTCTCTCAGGTTTTCCGACTGGCAGGTTTAGACCAAGATAGCCCTTCACCGCATTGATTTCCCCGAACGGCACTCCGGTCTGCATCATACCGAACGGACCCGGGTTCATTCCAAGCATCAGAATCTCTGAGTCTTGGCGGATATACCTTCTGAGAAATGCCTCGTGCATGTCCCATGCATAGGTCAGAGGATCATATATGAAGCCGTCATATGAGAATGAGAGACTCTCCACATCATCCCTGAGTTTTTTTGTCCGCCTGATGAGGCTTTCTGTGAAATCGCTTTCATTCGGAATCATACATCCATTATCCCCCTACATCAGGACACATGCAAGCCGGTCTGTTTAAGACGGCCAGAAAAAACAATGATTTTCTTCTTCACCGAAACCCGTACTGTGTTATAATGGATTATCGGAGGCAACAAAATGGCAGCAAAAGCAGATCCTAAGGCAGCAAAGCCCGCAGCAAAGGCAGCACCTGCAGAGGAAAAGAAGGAAGTCAAGGAAGTTCACGAGCTTGCTTGGGTTGAGGGAAAAGGTTGGGCAGTCAAGCGCCAGGGAAGTGACAAGGTAATCAAGTATTTCAAGACAAAAATCGAAGGAACTGAGTACATTGTCAAGGTTTCCGGAAATCAGGGAACAAGAGTTGTTATCAAGCTCAAGAACGGAAAGTACCAGAAGTTCGATAATGCATTGAGAGCTCTCTCATATGCAAAGACATCGAAGGAATCAGAATAAGAAACCATTGTTTCTGATATCATGAAAGACAGGACTTGTTTCTGTCTTTCTTTTTTTATACCCTGCTCTCATGAGACCTATAGAGATTCACTGTTGCGCCAAGGAGAAATCCATCATGAGCTTTCCCATGGGCGCACTCTGCATCAAGACGGAGATAAACTTCTCCGAAGGTCTGCCCAAGACAACCCTTCATGAGCATTTCTGCCATGAAGATCCTGTCCGTGCCGCAAAAGAGGCGGCAGAGCGCAGTCCTTGGGCAATTGGGCTTTCCGTCTACATCTGGAACTCAGAATGGATGAGCCAATTTGCTCAGACCATCAGAAAAAAAGCTCCGTCAATCATCATCTTCGCAGGCGGCCCACATACAACAGCATATACAGAAGCCTTTCCAAACTGGCTTGATTTTGCAGTTCTTGGCGAAGGCGAGATATCCACATTGAGTGCTTTATCTGCAATTATAGCTGGTAAAAAACCAAGTAATCTTCAATTAGAGGGAATCATTACCAAGAATTATGTCTCTCCTGTCAGTTCAAGGCTACCGGAGCTCTCCAAGCTCCACTCCCCGTTTCTCACCGGTGAGGCATCTGGAGTTCTGAAGAACTATGACTCTGTTTTATGGGAGCTAACAAGAGGGTGTCCGTTCGCATGCGCCTTCTGCTTTGAGTCCAGAGGCAAGCGGACAGTCAGGGACTATCCTTTGGACAGAATTGAGAAGGAGCTGGACTATCTGATAAAGAACCATGTTGCAAATGTCTTTGTCCTTGACCCGACATTCAACCTCAATCCTGAACGAGCAAAGACCATAATGAGGATGCTCATCAAAAAGGCTCCGGAGGACATGCACTTCACTTTCGAGATCAGGACTGAGCTTGTTGACGAGCAGCTTGCGGATATGTTCGCAGAACTGAATTGTTCTCTTCAGATTGGCCTTCAGAGCAGTGATGAAGAGGTCCTCAAGGCAATCGGAAGAAAGTTCGACAAGGAGCTTTTCTCACAGAAGACACGCCTTCTGGCATCACGCGGTGCGGCTTTCGGCCTTGATATCATAATCGGGCTTCCAAAGGACAACCTGAAGCGCTTCAGAAACACGGTGAACTATGCCGTCTCACTCATGCCCAGCAATATAGATTGCTTTCTGCTCTCTCTTCTACCTGGAACAGAACTTGCGATGAGAGCCGAAGAATACGGTCTAGTACCGGGACAGGATGTGGAGAGGACAATTATCAGCACTCCTTCTTTTTCTGAGAAGGATATCTCAATTGCCTTGTCTGTAAGACGTGGCATGGATCTCTTCTATACAAAAGGTCAGAGCTGCATGTGGATTCACTGCATCCTTGAGGCCCTGAACATCACCGCCTGCAACCTGTTCTCACTGTTCGTGAAGTGGATGGATCAGACCGGACGCTCAGAGGAAGAAGATATCTGGGTACTGCAGGATGACTTCATCCAGTCCTTGTTTGAGAAAACACAGAACACTAAGCTGCTTCCTGCCATGAAGAGCTTCATGGAACTACATCAGGGCATCTGTTATGTGACAGACACCTGTGAGCCGGTGCAGCTTGATCTCTCATACAAGCCTGAAGATCTTGCAAAACTTGACGAAATGAGCCTTGCAGAGTTCGTCAAATCGACCAAGATGCACAGGTGCTCCCCCACCATTGTCATGGAAGGATCGGAGATCAGGTTCTACTGATGTCATAAACAAAGTTTAGTAAATAATTGTCGTTTTGGTATTGTATGATTCACTAAACAATGTTAATTTTAAAGAGGTTTTGTGTCCGAGGTCGCAGATTTTTCTCCCCACCCCAATCCTGAAAGGTGCGACCGGGACACAAAGCTTTTTTTTGCGATTATTCTTCATTTTCTACATGCTAAATGATTATCCAGTCTCATAAGAGCAAAAAAGATCGCCAGTAGCTTCCTAAACCTTTGGCGATCACATCAAAACTGGCAAAAGGCAGGCTGACCGCTTAAGGGTAGCCTTTGTCTTTCATGAAAATAATATACATCAGAAACGTAAGCTGTCAAGGTTCAGGAATTCTAAGCGCGATTGGGTTTGCCCTCCGGCTCCCGGATGTCCGCCTTCCAGGCCGCCTCCGCTGCAGAACCCTACGCCAGCTCGGCTTCTGCTGTCCGCTCCGATTCAAACCTCAATCGGCCATACAAAAACAGAGACAGGACATCGGTCCTGTCTCTGTTTTTAGGCGCGATTGGGTTTGAACCAACGACTTCTACCGTGTGAAGGTAGCACTCTCCCGCTGAGTTACACGCCCATGCGAATAAGATGTTAACTTAGAAGACACTTTTTGTCTACATCAAAGAAGACTTTTATTGCTCACCTGACGCCAGACTGGAAATCACCGCCTGAGCACATCTCATCCCGTCAACAGCGGCACTGACTATGCCTCCCGCATAGCCTGCTCCCTCTCCACATGGATACAGGCCGGGATTCGAGATACTCTGGAGGGTCTCTTCATCCCTGACAATCCTCACAGGACAGGAAGTTCTGGTCTCAGTACCTATGACGGTGGCCTCATTTGTCATGAAGCCGTTTGCCTGACGTGAGAAGACAGCAAAACCTGCTCTAAGAGCCTCAGAACAAAAATCAGGAAGAACGTCATCCATGTCACACGGTGTCAGGCCAGGAGCATAGCTGGAAGGCGCGGTGTCCGTACTCTGTCTTTTTGCCATGAAATCCGTAAGCCTCTGTGCGGGTGCCCTCTGAGTGCATCCTGCTGCACGATAGGTTTTCTCCTCAAGCTTCTCCTGAAGAACCATCATTGATAGTGGATCCGCTCCATCATCCAAAAGGATGCTTGTCGGAAACTCCACGACCATACCGCTGTTAGCCCATCTGGAACCACGGTTGCTGGGAGACATTCCGTTAACCACCACCTGCTCTGTATCAGAGGCAGCAGGGACAACAAAGCCACCGGGGCACATGCAGAATGAGTAGACTCCCATACGTCTTCCCTGGACTTCAACCTGGGTTGAGAAACTGTACTCTGCTGCAGGTAGATAAGGCCCTCTTCCCTTTGGGTTGTGATACTGGATCTGGTCTATAAGATGCTGAGGATGCTCAAGCCTCACTCCCATGGCAAGACT
>JAFZUN010000147.1 GCA_017618315.1 Spirochaetales bacterium | reverse complement strand
TGATGTAAAATCTTCAGAAAATACCTTCATTTTCTAATGGCTTACCAGTGAATTAGGCTATCAACATTAACAGGAAGTCCAGAGGCAATGGCCTTGTTTCCTGCAATTCCGACAAGAATTGACTCGACTCCGTCATGGAAGTCTGCAGCCCTGTGGAACTCGTCATATGGAGGATTCTCCAAGAAGACATCGTCCAGCATGACCGGGTCTCCACCGCCATGTCCGCCCTCTCCTGTTTTGACTGAGACATCATACGGATCTCCGAACATAGGATAGACGCGGATGCTGCTGTATTTCAGAGCGCCCTCATCCTTCTTATCTCCGCCCGCATTGATATAGGGTCTCTCAACTGAGTGGTACTCAAGTCTCCCTTTGGTACCGTTGATCATGACGTTGAAGCCTTCCCAAGGCATATAGGAGTTCAGGGAATATGACATCTGCACCCCGTTCTTGTAACGTACAACAAGGTTCATGGTGTCCTCAATGCTGATGTCATCGGAGAACACACTGCGGTCGCGGATGTAGCCGCTGTCTGCCTCTGCATCAAGATAAAGGGCCTTCAGAGTCGGATTAGACTCAAGGTCAATGGCAAACGGATCGTCCTTTGCCTCCTCGCTTCCATGGCAGCGGTAATAGAACTTCTCGACACCGCGTTTCTCGGCTGCCGCCCTTCCGTAGAACTGCAGGGATCCGAATCCGAACACGGTCTCCGGCTCTGTGCCAAGCCAGAAGTTCACCAGGTCAAAATGGTGTGAGGCCGTATGAACCAGAAGTCCGCCGCTGTTGTACTTATTGCGGTGCCAGCGTCTGTAGTAGTCTGCACCATGCTCTGTGTTCAGAAGCCACTCGAAATGAACTGATGTCGGAGTGCCAATGGCACCGTCACGTATCAATTCCCTGACCTTTGTGTGATAAGGGGCATATCTGTAGTTGAAAGTGACTCTGATGTGCTTTCCGGTCTTCTTCTGTGTGTCAATTATCCTTTGTGCCTTGCGCTCGTCAATTGTCAGAGGCTTCTCAGTGATGACATCGCAGCCTGCCTCCATTGCACGGCAGATGTAATCATCATGTGTGCGGTCAACGGATGTGACTATCACAATGTCCGGTTTGGTCTCTGCAATCATTTTCTCGAACTCATGCGGAAGATAAGTCGGGACCTTCTTTGTGCCAAGTTCCTCAAGTCTGGAATTGGCATAGTTCATCCTGGTCTGGCTCTGGTCGCAGAATCCGACCATGCATGCGATCTGTGAATACTTTGAGGCCACTGCCTCATAGTACATGCGGGCTCTTCCGCCTGTACCGACCTGTGCATATCTCTTTAATGCCATGGCAATCCTCCATGAGGCAAGATGCCCACCCCAGCATCCGCCTTCAATAATACTTTACTGAGAAACAGAAACTTAACAAAGAGCCGTTTCAATCGACAATTTGCACTATTACGTTATCGGTGCGGGATTGAACACAAGAAGATCGTTGTAGATGCCGTATTTCTCGGCACAGGTGCGCTCACCGCTTGCCACATCAAGTATCCGGTTGTACAACTCAAGACCCATCTGAGCAATTGTCTTCTCACCCGTGACAACATAGCCTGCGTCCATGTCAAACAAATCCGGCCACTGCTGACTCATGGAATGCTGGGTGCAGATCTTGAAGACCGGAATCTCATGAAGGCCATAGGTGGTTCCACGTCCTGTGCTGAAAAGCTGCAGGACAATTCCGGATGCAAGCTGGCTCGGACCACAGACGATATCTGAAGCCGGGGTCGCGGCAAAGATCATTCCACTGCAGGAAGGGACCTCGCCAGGGCCTATGACTTCTGTGATCGGAGAGTGGCCGCTCTTTGCAATTGAGCCCATTGCTTTCTCTACTATGTTGCTTAAGCCACCCTTCTTGTTTCCCGGACTCGGGTTCGCGCTTCTGTCCACATGGCTCCGGGCAAGATAGTCATCATACCAGGAGATCTCTTTCTTGAGTTTCTCTACAGTCTTGTCATCTGAGCAGCGCTCGGCAAGGATAT
>JAFZUN010000146.1 GCA_017618315.1 Spirochaetales bacterium | reverse complement strand
CATTCCGAGCATGGTGAACAGAGAGAGAGGCCTCCCGCATAACCGAACTCGAAATAGATGTAGAAGGATCCGAGTCCTCCGACAACAAGGCCGTTTCCGATCTGCTGGAGCAGGAAGATGAGGGATATCCACCTCAGCTGGTCGTTTCCCGTGATGGTCTTTGCAATCATCTTCAGGCTGATACTGGGGGCCGGTTTAGCCATGTCACTGCGGTTCTCCTGGACTCCCAGCAGAGTGAACATCATGAAGAGAGGGGAGAGGATACAGATGACAATTGCAACAATACCGTATGCGGTGACCGCGTTTCCGCCGATTGCCATTCCTCCGGTGGTCAGCATGGGAATCAGGACTGATGCGAGTGTTCCGCCTATTCCGGCGAACAGTGTGGCACGGGATGTGAACTGGTTTCTCGTGTCGGCATCGGATGAAAGGGCGGGAACCATTCCCCAGTAGGAGATGTCATTCATCGTGTACGTGATGCTGTAAAGGAAGTAAACGACTCCGAAGTAGACGACAAAACCCCAGCCGTTGATATGCGAGTTGTTGAAAGCCGCAATGACGACGGCACTTGATGTGATGCCTCCGATAAGCAGCCATGGCTTGAACTTGCCCCATTTTGTCCTTGTCTTCTCAATGATGTTTCCCATGATGGGGTCATTGAGTGCATCGAAGATTCTTGCTGCGACCATGATTCCGGTGATTACGGTAAGCTGCGCAGGGGTGAGGTTCTTTGTGATCAGGACGAATGTCAGAAGAAAGTTCGCGAACAGGCAGTAGACCATGTCTCTTCCGACTGTTCCGAGCGGGTACATTATGAGATTCTTCCTTACTCTCTTTGTATGTGCCATTTATGCCTCCAAGCGTTTTACTGAATAATTATCTATCTGAGTATACAATATGTGTCAGGCGTTATCCACAACTTTTCTGTACGGGCCGACCATCCCTTCGGTCACTTTGTCCCCTGCCTTTGCCATGAGCTTGGGGTTGTTCATCAAAAGGCCGACAAGTTTCATCTTGAAGATGGTTGATCTCTGTTTCTGCGGGAAGTCATCATACAGGCCGTGAGCCTTGTAGTACTTGTGGTCCGCCTTCATCATGCCCTGCATGAGGTAGATGAGGTCCCTGAAGATCTTCATTCCTCCGATTCCGAGGAAGTTCGATGTCCTCTGAAGGCCGTTGTCCAGCGCATATTCCAGATTCAAGGCAAGCTTGTCGATCTCTCCATCAGGATCTGTCTGATTGGTTGCTATGCCGGCTATGTAGTTGCCTCCGACCTGACCGCGTCCCTCGATGATCATCCTCAGGTTCTCCTCCGCGTCAAGGTCACCGGTTATGATGTAGCCCATGGGCATGCCGGTGGTGACTGTCCTGTGTCCGTTACAGAACTGCCTGTCATCATAGAGCTTGAAGCGCACACCCATGCTATGGTCCTGGATGTTGAATGCCATGACAATTGAGTCTGTCTTCTGGATGTTGTTTCTGAGAAAATCGTCAAATCCGTCCTTGTAGATGCATTTTCCGGTTGCCGCACAGCGGAAGCATCCGAGGCAGCCTCCCTTGAAGCCGAATGTGCCCAGGTCAATGACTCTTGTCTTGATCGGAAGTTTTGCCTGGAATCTCCTGACCATGGCCTCCAGGGTAGGATTTGTGTTGGAACTATCGACTAAAATCACAATATCTTTATCGTTTTTTGGCTCAACTTGTGATTCCGGGACATTGACGGTCTCTATCAGTTTGTGTGCATTATGATGTACAGGCTTCTCAAAGACCTTGTTTTCAACGCACCAGAGGAGATGGCGGAACCACTCGACAGCCTCCTTTTGTCCTTTTTCTTTAAGAAGGTCATCCATGTCCGCCGAGAGTCCGGGAACGAAATTCATTGCCATATCAAAGCAGTTGTCCCTGATGTAGTTGTGGGCGGTGATGTCATAAAAATGCTTGCTGGTAGTGACCTGGCTGGCGACTTTGCCGGACACTGCGGCATCGGTCTGTTTCATGAGCCTGATGAAAGTGTGCAGCTGGCTTGTGGCGATGAACGTGTACACAGGGTAAGAGAAGAGGACCATGTCCGCTTTCTCCAGAGCTTCCCTTGCGGGTGTGAAGTCTTTCTGAAGGGCGTGGATCCTTGATGCAGCATCCAGGTATGAGAATTTCTGCTCCGGGAATTTCTTCTCAAGATAGCGCACCGTCTGGAGCGTGATGCTGTCCTTGCCGCTGGGGCTTCCGTTGACTACGAGTATATTCATGTGTCATTCCTTTGTGACAATAGTGATACAGTCCTTGCAAAGGGCCTTGTAATGCTTTCCGTTCTGCTCAAGATGGAACGTGTTGTTTCTGCCGCATCCGCTGCATGAGAGGCCAAGGCCGTTGTGTCTCATGCAGACGCGGCTTATGAATACCGGCGGGGTATAGGTGTCTCCCGTATAGTTGAACGGTGTGTCTCTGTCCAGCTCATAGGAGCCGATAAGGCAGGGCAGCTCTTCCTTCAGACTGTCATAGGCAAGGGTGTTCTCCGTGTAAAGGAACACATCCGCAAATGCCTTGAAGTCAGGATGGCTCTTAAGGTAACCAGCGGCCCATCTGACCTGGGCTATGTTGTTCAATCCGACTATGACAGAAGGATCATCCTCAAGTTGCCTCTCAATTTTGCCCAGATATTCTGACTCATTGAACATTACGGGAGAGAGTGACATGAAGGTGCCTTTCTCTGT
>JAFZUN010000145.1 GCA_017618315.1 Spirochaetales bacterium | reverse complement strand
GAGACCGTGCTGGTGACAGTGTTCCTGGCCTTGAAAGATGCTATCCTGATATCCGCGCCTATAATCATCCTGACAGAGGGCGGACCTTTCAGAAGCACAGAGACAATCATGTTCTACTACTATGTTGAGGCATTCAAGAGCGGAAACAGGGCTGTCCAGAACGCCCTCTCCTCCCTTGTGCTGACTTTGGCAGGATGCGCCATGGCCGTCTATAACCTCAGAAGGAGGAAACGGACATGAGAAAGAGAGTCGAGCGCAGGCCTTTTGACACATTCAAGTACATAATCAGAAAAGTGATTCTCCTTATCTTGGCGGTGCTTGTGGCCTTCCCCCTTCTTTACATGATCTGCTCCTCACTCTTCTCAGCCAGGGACTTCAACAACCTGAGACTGTTCCCAAGCGTTCCTAAATGGGGCAACTATGCAAAAGCCTTCGGATACAGATATTTCACTTCCTTCATCATCAACTCCATAGTGACATCTGTCCTGGCAGCTCTGATACGCACCACTGTTATTGTGCTTGCGGCATTTGCCTTCACACACCTGCGCTTCAAGGGCAAGAACCTGATTCTGGGAGCCCTTGTCCTGACGCTGTTTGTCCCGCATGAGGCGGTTCTCTATCAGAACTACAAGACAGTAGCCACATTGGGACTGATCAACACATGGGCAGGCATAATAGCCACAAGCCTCTTCTCCGCTGCTCAGATGCTTCTTCTGATGGGCTCCTTTGTATCCCACGGAACGCAGGCATATGATGCTGCAAGAATAGACGGTTCAACGGATATCAGATACATATGGGATGTGCTTCTGCCACTCTCAGGACCTGCTGTTCTGACCGTCATGATCCAGACACTGATAACAACATTCAACAATTATCTCTGGCCTCTGCTTGTCACCAACAAGCCAAGAAGCAGGACAATACAGGTGGGAGTCACCATGCTCGGATTCTCCGAATCTGGTGAGACCGGTGCCCAGATGGCGGCACTGGTGATGGTGACCGTACCGTTCCTGGTGGTTTTGGCCTTGGCAAAGAGACGAATAGAGACCGCGCTGATAAGCAAATGATTTGGGAGGAAATATATGAGAAAACTGACTTTGATCTTCATCACCATCGCACTTATAGCCATTACACCGCTTTTCGCTGCAGGCGGAAAGGAAGAGGCAAAGACTGAGAAAGTCATTATCTGGCATTCCGCACAGGGCTCAAACGCGGAGGTTTTTGAGGAGATTGCACAGACCTTCAACAACACAATCGGAAAGGACAGGAACATCGAGATAGAGGCCATTTACCAGGGCAAGGCCAACGATGTTCTGACAAGTGTTAACGCTGCATCCGGAACGGGGAACCTGCCGGACATCGCTATGATGGACGCAACAGCTGCCACTGACATGAACCATTCACAGTACCTTGTCACTGTAGACAAACTGGGAATCGACACCAGTGACATACTGGCCTGTGGAATCAGCTCATACACATCGGAGAACGGACTTCTTGCACTGCCGTTCAATGCATCAGCACTTCTATACTACTATAACAAGACCCTTTATGACTCAGTTGGAGTAAGCGCGCCAAGGACACTTGATGACATGGTTGAGGTTGCAAGGAAAACCGGAAGCAAGGACGTTGCAGCCTTCGCAGGAGTCCCGGCTACATTCGAGCTCAGCACACTGATCGGAGCTCAGAACGGACTCTCCTACATGCTGAACAACCGTAACGGTCATGACAGAGCGGCCACAGAGGTACTCTTCGGAAAGGAAGGAACTTACAAGGCATTTCTTGAAAAGTGGAAGACCGTCTATGACACTGGGTTCTACAGCCCCATCACAAGCGGAGTGACTGCAGAGTTCACAAGCGGAAGATGCGCAGCCATGCTGGCAAGCTCAAGCAACCTCGCATCAGTTATCAACTCAGTCTCCAGAGAGTTCGAGGTCGGCGTCGCAAAAGTCCCGATGGTCAATGAGCAGGCCACCGGTGGTACGGTCATCTCTGGAGGTGCCCTCTTCTCATTCACTGACAGCCAGGCAGTGAAGACAGTCCTGGAGTATCTGATTTCTCCGGATGTCCAGGCAAAATGGTCAGAGGCCACAGGCTATGTACCTGTCAACACTAAGGCCTATGAGACTGAGGCATATAAGTCATTCCTGGAGAAGAACCCGCTCTACAAAGTAGCCATAGACTCACTTCTGGAGTCTAATCCGGGACTTGCCAACGTGTGGGTGCCGTCCGCATATTCGATCTACTACTCATTCCAATCTAACATAGCAGACGTCCTGAACGGAAAGGATATCGATACTGCTGTGGCAGACATGGTTGGCATTGTCGAGAGTGCAATAGCCTCCTATTCTTCACAGAATCTTTAAAAAAATAGAGCCTGAATTTCATTTCAGGCTCTTATTAAATTATTCTTTGATTTGAATCACTCGACTTTCGGAAGCTTTGCAAGGGAAGCTGCAATGTCCGCATCTGTCGGGATGGAGTCTGTCATTGTGCCGTCGTTGAAGCTCTTGTAAGCTGAGAGATCGAAGTATCCGGTTCCGGTAAGACCGAAGAGGATATCCTTTGCCTCACCCGTCTCCTTGCACTTCAGTGCCTCATCGATTGCGACCCTGATTGCATGGCTGCTTTCAGGTGCAGGCAGGATTCCCTCTGTCCTTGCGAACTGCTCAGCTGCCTCGAAGACTCTGGTCTGCTCTACGCTTGTCGCCTCCATGTAGCCGTCATCGTACAGCTGGGAGAGAATGCTTGACATTCCATGGAATCTCAGGCCGCCTGCATGGTTCGGAGACGGCATGAACTGGCTTCCGAGGGTGTACATCTTAGCAAGCGGGCAGACATAACCGGTGTCGCAGAAGTCATATGCGTACTTTCCACGGGTGAATGACGGACAGGATGCAGGCTCAACTGCTATGATGCGGTAATCTGCCTCACCTCTGAGCTTCTCACCCATAAACGGAGCAATCAGACCTCCGAGGTTTGATCCGCCGCCCGCACATCCGATGATGATGTCCGGCTTGACTCCGTACTTGTCCAAAGCAGCCTTTGCCTCAAGACCTATGACCGACTGGTGCAGCAGGACCTGGTTCAAAACTGATCCGAGGACATATCTGTAACCTTCATGGGTCACGGCATACTCAACAGCTTCACTGATGGCGCATCCGAGAGATCCGTTTGTCCCTGGGAATGCTGCAAGAATTCTTCTTCCGGCCTCTGTGGTGTCTGATGGTGAGGGAGTGACCTCAGCGCCATAAGTCCTCATGACCTCGCGGCGGCCAGGCTTCTGCTCATAACTGATCTTGACCATGTAGACCTTAAGGTCCAGTCCGAGATATGCGCAGCTCATTGAGAGAGCTGTTCCCCACTGGCCTGCACCGGTCTCTGTCGTAACACCCTTCAGTCCCTGTTTCTTTGCATAATATGCCTGGGCAATGGCTGAGTTCAGCTTGTGGCTTCCTGAGGTGTTGTTACCCTCGAACTTATAATAGATATGCGCCGGTGTTCCCAAAGCCTCCTCAAGACAATATGCCCTGACAACCGGAGACGGCCTGTACATCTTGTAGAAATCACGGATCTCCTTTGGAATCTCAACAAACCTTGTGTCATTGTCCAGCTCCTGCTTGACGAGCTCCTTACAGAAGACACCTTCCAGCTCCTCTGCCGTCATAGGCTTGAGTGTTCCCGGGTTGAGAAGCGGTGCAGGTTTGGTCTTCATGTCAGCACGCAGGTTGTACCAGGAGGAAGGAATCTCATTTTCCGAGAGATAAATCTTGTAAGGGATGTCTTTGATTGCTTTGTTTGCCATGTTTGTTCCTCCTGTGGCGTTTATTGTTTCTATGTACAGTAACGTTACTGTCAATAGAAACATACCACCAGAGAAAAAAAGATGCAAGCACTTTTCAGAAAAAAATCATGTTTGTTTGAAGAAGATGCATTTTGTCTTATGCTCACAGCCTGCGCAGGCAGATCCCGGACACTCGGTAAAACCGTCCTCAGCACTCTCCAGCTGGTCTATGTGCCACTTGAGCTCGTCTATATGGCTCTGAATCACACTCATGCGCTCCATGCTCTGGGAGAGCTTGCTGCGATACTGAGCCAGAAGTTCGGTGCGTCTCTTGTTTCCGCTCTCGTCCTCTCCCTTGAGCTTGATTATCCTTGAGATCTCCTCCAGAGAGAACCCAAGTGACTTGAGCTCCTTGATGCGCTTGAGGTAGACAAGGTCCTGGTCAGAGTAATAACGCTGGTTGCCTCCGGTCCTGCCCTCAGACAAAAGCCCGAGCTCTCCATAATACCTTATGGTCCTGAGCGTCAGTTCAGAGAGTTTTGCGATCTCACCGATTTTGTACCGTTTCATCAAAAGAAATATTATCAGACCCCGCATATGCTGACAACAGCAAATCACTTTACAAGAACTGCTTCTTTATTTATAAATATCCTCGATGGAACTCTGGGATATCTACGACATCAACAAGAACAAGACAGGACGCACCATGATCCGCAATGACTGGACCATGGCCGAAGGCGACTATTACCTTTCAGTCCTTGGTGTCATCCACAGGCCAGACGGCAGGTTCCTAATCACAAGAAGAGCCATGGACAAGGCCTGGGCACCCGGATGGTGGGAGATTCCCGGAGGCGGTGTCAAATCAGGAGAGACTTCATTTGAGGCTGTCTGCCGCGAGGTCCTTGAGGAGACAGGAGTCGATGTCTCAAAGGCAGAAGGCGGCTACCGGTTCTGCTATCACAGGGAGAACAAAGGTCAGAACTATATTGTGGACATCTACCGCTTTGAGATGGACATCTCAGAGAATGATGTCAGGCTCCAGACAGACGAGGACATTGATGGCAAGTTCGCCACACTCGATGAGATCATGGCCATAGCGCAGGAAGGAAAGTTCCTGCACTACAACAGCATCAAAGCTGTATTTGAGAATTAATTAATCAACGTAATGAAGGATATCCCCGTAAGTCGGGAACGGCCAGTATGCTCTGCCGACCAAAAGCTCAAGCTCATCAGCGACCTTTCTTGCACCATCCATCGCAGGCACTATGCACTGGCGGCAGAAATGAGAGAGCTCTGCTCCTCCATGAGCCTTGCTCTTTTCAATCAGAGAAGAGAGGACATCGCACTTGTCAGAGAGAGAATCCAGAAGCAGACTGATCTTTTCCAACAGCTCAAGCTCCACCTTGCATGAGAGATCCGGACTTGCAGTCTTCTTAGCATTGATGCTCTGAGCTATGATATCAGTGTAATAACTTACAGCTGGTATGATCTCCTGGACTATCATATCGCGCATTGTAAGAGCCTCGATATGGATGGTCTTGGAGTACTCGTCAGTCAGGATCTCAAAGCGCGAATGCATCTCAAGCGGACTGAAGACACCGAACTCGGAGAACAGGTCAATGTTCTTCTGGGCCACAAAGGCATCAAGGGCCTCTGGGGTTGAGCGCAGGTTCAGAAGTCCCCTTCTCTCTGCCTCCTCAAGCCACTCCGGTGAGTAGTTGTTGCCGTTGAAGACTATCCTCTTATGCTCATTGTAAGTGTCCCTTACAAGATCCATCACAGCAGCCTCAAGGTCCTTGGCGTCATTGAGCCTCTCATAGAAGAGTCTGAGCTCCTTGGCGACAATGGTGTTGATCACAATGTTGGGGCCAGCGACAGAGAATGATGAGCCGAGCATCCTGAACTCGAACTTGTTTCCGGTGAACGCGAACGGGGATGTCCTGTTACGGTCCGTGGTGTCCTTTGAGAATGACGGAAGGACATGGACACCCAGTTCCATGTTTGTCTTCTCAGCACCCCTGGCCTTCTTTCCTGCGGCAATGGACTCAAGGATCTCAGTAAGATCACTTCCGAGGAACATGGAGACAATAGCAGGAGGTGCCTCGTTGGCACCGAGCCTGTGGTCATTGCCTGCACTTGCTACCGATACCCTGAGAAGGTCCTGATACTCATCCACGGCCTTGATCACTGCAGAGAGGAAAAGCAGGAACCTGAGATTGTGCTTCGGGTCTTTTCCCGGATCAAGCAGGTTCAATCCGGTATCCGTCGAGATTGACCAGTTATTGTGCTTTCCGCTTCCGTTCACACCTGCGAACGGCTTCTCATGAAGAAGACAGACAAACCCGTGACGCTCTGCAACCTTCTTCATCATGTCCATGGTGATCTGGTTGTGGTCCACGGCCACGTTTGTCGTTGCAAAGACAGGAGCAAGCTCATGCTGGCATGGAGCCACCTCGTTATGACGGGTCTTGGCGCTGACACCAAGCCTCCAGAGCTCCTTGTCAAGGTCCCTCATGAACTCCGCAACACGTGTTTTGATGGCTCCGTAGTAGTGATCGTCCATCTCCTGGCCCTTGGGTGCCCTGGCTCCGAAGAGCGTGCGGCCCGTGAAAATCAGGTCACGTCGTTTGACAAAGTCGCTCTTGTTGATCAAGAAGTACTCCTGCTCTGGACCTACGGTGGTGATGACGCGCTTCACGTCATCCCCGAACAGGCCGAGGATCTTCACGGCCTCAGTGCTTATGGCCTCCATGCTTCTGAGAAGCGGTGTCTTCTTGTCCAGGACCTCTCCAGTGTATGAGCAGAATACTGTTGGTATGTACAGGACATCGTCACGGATGAAGGCATAACTTGTCGGATCCCATGCGGTGTATCCGCGTGCCTCGAAAGTGGCCCTGAGACCTCCTGACGGGAATGATGATCCGTCTGCCTCTCCCTTAATCAGTCCCTTTCCTGAGAACTCCAGAAGAACACGGCCTCCCTCTGCCGGATTGACAAAGGAGTCATGCTTCTCAGCGGTGATTCCCGTCATGGGCTGGAACCAGTGGGTGTAGTGGGTGCATCCGTGCTCCAGGGCCCATGTCTTCATGGCGTTGGCCACACTGTTGGCTACTGCAAGATCAATGTCCTTGCCCTCCGCGATGGTGCGGCGAAGAGTCTTGTAGATGTCCTTGGGAAGCTTTTCCCTCATGACACTGTCGTTGAAAACCAGACTTCCGAAATAATCAGCCACTGTCTCCATGAATAACCTCATGTTTCTGTATATAGTTATGACTTCTTCTACTTTATTTAGGCCAAACCGTCAACTTATTTGAAATAAAAACTAGAAATAAAGTATAATGGACACTGATCTGGAGGACAATATGGACAGCAAAACCCGCGACAGGATCATGACATTCATGGAGGAGCAGGACGTCAGGTTCGTCAAGCTTGCATTCTGCGACATCTTCGGACAGCTCAAGAACATCTCAATCAGCTCCAAGTCACTTGCAAAGGCAATGGAAAAAGGTGTGGGTCTCAACGCCGCCTCAATAAGAGGGTTCCTGAACATAGATGACTCCGATCTTCTCCTCTTCCCTGATCCGGACACAATGACCATCCTCCCCTGGAGGCCGGCAGAGGGAAAAGTTGTCCGCTTCTTCTGTGAGATCCGCCATTCGGACGGGAGAATGTTTGAGGGCGATGTCCGTTCACTTCTGAAAACCTACGAAAAATCACTCAAAAAGTCTAAAACAGACCTTCATGCAAGAACCGAATGTGAGTTCTATCTCTTCAAGAAAGACCTGGATGGAAATCCGACTGACATCCCCATGGACCGCGCATCCTACTTCGAGGCTGCCCCTATAGACAAAGGTGAGAACATCAGACGTGAGATCTGCCTCAACATGGACCAGATGGGAATTACATATGTGGCCAGCCATCACGAGAAAGGTCCAGGCCAGAATGAGATCCGTTTCAGTCCGGCTCCCCTTCTGGACGCAGCAGACCACCTTGTGACATTCAGGGATATCGTCAAGAATACCGCTGACCGCATGGGCTTGTTCGCCTCCTTCCTGCCAAAGCCCCTTTTCAACGAGAACGGCTCAGATCTTACCATAAGCCTCTCAATTGATAATGCTAAGGACACAGAGAAGAGTGACTTTGCCAGGCAGATGACAGGAGGAATTCTCAGGCGCATAGAGGAGATCACGCTTTTCCTGAACCCGATTGCCAACTCTTATGAGAGAATCGGAACATTCGAGGCACCTTGCGTGGTCAACTACGGACTTGGGAACGGAAACTATCTGATCAAGATGCACCCGGAGGCCGCCAGAATCAAAGTTAGGAGCACAGACCCCTCCTGCAACCCGTATCTTGCCTGTCTTCTACTCGCAGGAGCGGCAATGGAGGGAATTCGCGACAAGATCAACCCGGATGACTTCCAGACCGGATCTGAGCTTCCTGACACACTTAACGATGCCATCAAACGCGCTGAGAATTCCGAGTTCGTCAAATCAATGATCCCGCAGGTGCTTTACGAGAAGTTCCTCCAAGCAAAACGCGATGACTGGCTTGAGAGCTCACTCTCAGGCGACCCCATGCTGAAGGCAAAGAACATGGAGTTCCCGGTAACGTAATACAGAGGTAAGAAAAATGGGAAAGAAGACGAGAAAACGCAGATTCCTCAGCTCATATGAGATAGAACAGGAAGGAATTGTCTCCAAACTGTCCGAGTATTATGAGTACAACAAGGACAACAAGGTCTTTGAGATTCCGCTTCATTATGAGAAAGCAAGCGAACTTTATTGTGAGAACGTGGAGTTCAGGGAGAAACCCAATATCTCGGACGAGGCAACCGACAACATGGTTGATCTCCTGCAGGATATTCCTGATGGATACAAGGCTGAGTTCTCGATAACAATCGATGATTACGAGGGTGTAAGCCCTGACAAGGTTCTTGACGGAATCAACGACGCGCTCTCTTTCAGGCATCTGAGGTTCCTGCGTGAGAGTACTGGAAAGGGAATAAAGGTCGGCTTCCTGATGTTCATTGGAGTGTCATTCATCATGCTCAAGACATACGGGATTCTTTTCGGATGGTGGGGCGAGGGAAATGTCGCAAGCGACCTCTTCACATATGTGCTCGACATATTCGGATGTGTCCTGATCTGGGAATCAGTCTACGGTGTGTTTGTTGACAGATCGGAGGAGATAGTCTTTGAGAAGGCGATGTCAAAGAAGGTATCTGCCATAAAACTTTATGATGAGCAGAACAATGAGGCACTATCCGGCGAGGACAGTCATAACTTGATGACAATCATGGGCAGGAACAAGAAGAAGCTTTTCTCAAGCCGTCTTCTGCTTCTCAGCGGATTCTCGCTGCTGGGAGTTTCCGTTTCGGACATCCTCTGGTCAGTGGCCAACGCAAGGAATTATACGGAATTCGGCATGCTCTCCATCATTATCGTATATGCGATAGGATTCATCTCCGCTCTGGTCTCCGCAAAAGTCGGCATGACCGCCATTCAGATCTACAGGGGCACATTCCACAAGAACATCACCGGTGCAATGGCGACGATCTTCATGTTCGTGATGCTTGTAGTGAACGTTTCATTCTTAAGGACCCCGGGACAGGAGATGCTCATAGCCACTGTATTCAAGATCATAGTGGAATTCTCATTCATAGTGGGTCTAGCTGTCAGGTTCTCGTATTTCATCCAGCTCAATAAATCCTACAAGGCCAGAAAAAGACAGGCTGCTGTAAAATGACATCACTCATACTGTGATGCGTACAGCTTGTAGTAGAATCCCTTCTTGTCCATAAGCTGGCGGTGTGTGCCCTGCTCCACAACATCACCATGATCCAGCACAAGGATGTTGTCGGCGTTCTGGATGGTGGAGAGCCTGTGTGCAATGACAAAGCAGGTCTTGCCGTGCATGAGCTCAAGCATGGCATCCTGTATCTCACGCTCGGTTGAAGTGTCGACGTTACTGGTAGCCTCATCCAGGATCAGCATCTTTGAGTCATATAGCATGGCCCGGGCAATTGTAAGAAGCTGCTTCTGACCCTTTGAGATGTTTCCTCCGTCCTCTGAGATCACAGTGTCATAACCGTTGGGAAGCCTCATGATGAACGGGTGAATGTGGGCCTTCTTTGCAACGCGCACGACATCCTCCAAACTCGCGTTCTCAGAACCGTATGCGATGTTCTCATAAACTGTGCCGCGGAAGAGCCATGTGTCCTGAAGAACCATTGCATAAGCCGCACGCAGGCTAGGTCTTGTATACTCAAGCTCATTCTTTCCATCCACACGGATCATGCCGCTGTCGCAGTCATAGAAGCGCATTAGGAGGTTTATCATTGTGGTCTTTCCTGCCCCGGTAGGACCTACTATAGCAACCAGCTTTCCCCTATCCGCCTTGAAGCTCAGGTTGTGGAGGATTGTCTTCTTCTTGTCATATCCGAATGAGACATCATCGAACTGGACATCACCCTTCACATCATTGAGAACGGTCGCATTCTCAAGATCCTCAACCTCCTCTGGCTCGTCCAGCAGGCTGAATATCCTTTCGGATGCGGAGAGCGCGGAGAATATCTCATTCATGATGTTGGCGATCTCGTTGATCGGACCTGAGAACTTTCGTGAGTATAGGATGAATGATGAGATCTGCCCCAAGGAGACTCTGCCTCCCATGAAGAGGAAGGATCCGAGGGTGGCTATCAGTCCCAGGGAGAGGTTGTTGATCATTCCCATGGATGGACCTATGGCAACTCCACGGCTGTCTGCATTGTAGTATGCGTCCGCGGCCTGACCGTTAACCTTGGCAAACTTCTGGCAGACTTTGTCGTTATAGGCATAGGCCTGGATTGTCTTCTGTCCGGAGAACATCTCCTCCACAAAGCCGTTCATGAAGCCGTAGCTCTTGGACCTCTTGATGAAGAGCGGTCTTGTCTTCTTCTTGATGTAGACGGTGTATGACACTGACACCGGGATTGTGACCAGGACTATCAAGGCCAGGGCAGGAGATATCCTGATCATCATGAAAAGCGATCCCAGAACCGTGATGGAGCTGGTCATGATGGCCACAATGTCTGTCTGGATGGAGGCAGAGACAACATCCACATCATAGCTGACACGGCTGATGATGTCTCCCGCCTGATTCTTGTCAAAGAAAGAAACCGGAAGCCTGGAGAGCTTCTCAAAACACTCCTTACGGAGCTTTCTTGCAGTGTACTTGGCCACCAGAGTCATCAGGATGCTTATTCCAAGAGAAATCAACGATGAGGACACATAGAATATGAGCATTAGCCTCACATAGTACATGACCTTGCTGAAGTTCACCTTGCCGGCTCCGGCTGCGGCCTCGTTGATTGCCTTTCCAGCAAGACTGGGACCTATGAGAGAGAGGATATTGGCGCAGATGCTCATGACAAGGGCCAGAAGGATAAGGAACCTGAATTCCTTCACATAGGAGAGGATACGCCGCAGGGCCTTCTTACCGTCTTTG
>JAFZUN010000144.1 GCA_017618315.1 Spirochaetales bacterium | reverse complement strand
CGGAATCAGGGACATTCTTGAGACCGACATCCAGGCAGCCTACGACGGGGATCCCGCGGCAAGGGACAAGACCGAGATCATGCTTGCCTACCCCGGATTCGAGGCCATCAGCATCTTCCGAATTGCCCATATGATGTTCAAGATGGGCATCCCCTACATCCCAAGGATCATGACCGAGTATGCCCACAGCCATACCGGAATTGACATTCATCCCGGCGCAACAATCGGATCCTATTTCTTCATAGACCACGGCACGGGCGTAGTAATCGGAGAGACAACGGTAATTGGTGAGCATGTAAAGATTTATCAGGGAGTAACACTGGGTGCAAAAAGCTTCTCTCTCGGGGCTGACGGCAACCCGGTCAAGGGTGTGGACAGACACCCCAAAATCGGCAACAACGTCGTCATTTACTCAGGGGCCACCATACTTGGCGGAGACACACACATCGGGGATAACAGTGTCATAGGCGGAAACGTGTGGCTCACACATAGCGTGCCTGCCAACTCCACAATCCTCAGAAACTGACAAGCGGCTTTATGCTTTCATGAAGGTTATTCATACATATTGACAATTATTCCTCGTAAACGTTTACAAAAACATGATAAGGCTTGCACTTGACTTCTCATAACAAGTAATATATCAGAAGGAAAAACTGGATGTTAAGTCCGGTTTGGAACCCCATGATCGTGGTTCCGGAACAAAACAAAATAAGGAAGTGACTATGTACGCACTAGCACAGTTACCTGCAGAGCAGTTGTCCGCACAGATAAGCAACGGTCTGATCCTGCTTGTCCTGGGAATGGCGATTGTCTTTGTGTTCCTGACAATCCTGGTGTTCACCACCAAGGGTGTCTCCAAAGTGGTCAGGAAGTTCGAGAAGAAGGCACCTGCCGCGCAACCCGTCGCACAGGCAGCCCAAGTTGCCGCTCCGGCAGCAGCCGCATCAAACGATGCCGAAATAGCCGTGGCCATAGCAGCAGCAATGGCAAAATCCAGGAGTTGAGGTAGAGAAATGAAGAAAGTTGATTTCATGTGTACAGCCTTCAGAGACGGTTTCCAGTCCGTCTACGGAGCAAGAGTATTCACAAAGGACTTCATGCCTGCAGTAGATGCAGCACGCAAGGCCGGTATCACCCACTTTGAGGCAGGTGGCGGAGCACGTTTCCAGGCCCTCTACTTCTACAGCAACGATGATGCATTCGAGATGATGGATGAGTTCAGAAGAGTCGCAGGACCCGATGCAGACCTCCAGACCCTCTCAAGAGGCGTCAACGTAGTTGGACTCGACTCACAGCCGAGGGACATCATCGACCTCCACGCCAAGATGTTCAAGAAGCACGGTATGACCACAATCAGGAACTTCGATGCCCTGAACGACGTGAACAACCTGATTGACAGCGGAAACTCAATCCACAAACATGGTCTCAAGCACGAGGTCACAGTCACCATGATGAGCCTTCCCCCGAAGACAACAGGTGCACACGATCCCGCATTCTATGAGAAGACACTGCGCAACATCCTGGATGCAGGTATCCCGTTCGATAGCATCTGCTTCAAGGACGCATCAGGAACATCAACACCCAGAACAGTCTACGAGACCGTCAAGAGAGCCAGAAAGCTCGTCGGCGACAAGGTCAAGATCGTCATGCACAGCCACGATACAGCCGGATGCTGTGTGGCTCAGTACATGGCAGCCCTCGATGCAGGTGCAAACCAGGTCGACCTCTCAATGCAGCCCGTCTCCGGCGGAACCTGTCAGGTCGATATTGTCACGATGTGGCACGCGCTTCGCGGTACAGACTATGATCTCGGAATCGATATCAACGCCATCCAGAAGGCAGAGGCTGTCTTCCAGGAGTGCATGAAGGATTACTTCCTGCCACCAGAGGCAACAACAGTCAACCCGAACATCCCGTTCTTCCCGCTTCCAGGCGGAGCACTCACCGCAAACACACAGATGCTCAGAGACAACGGCCTCATGGACAAGTATCCTGAGATTGTCGCCGCAATGGGCGAGACAGTCGCAAAGGGCGGATTCGGAACATCAGTCACTCCTGTCTCACAGTTCTACTTCCAGCAGGCATTCAACAACGTCATCTACGGACCTTGGAAGAAGATTGCCGAGGGTTATGGAAAGATGGTCCTCGGTTACTTCGGAAAGACCCCTGTGGCTCCGGATCCGGAAGTTGTGAAGATCGCAGCAGAGCAGCTCACGAAGGAGCCTACAACCAAGAAGGTTGTTGACATCAATGACGAGGATCCGACAAAGGGCCGCGAAGCCAGCATCAAGATGCTCAAGGACAACAACATTGAGGTCACAGAGGAGAACATCTTCATTGCAGCATCCTGCAAGGAGAAGGGAATCCTCTTCCTCACCGGCAAGTCAAAGGTCAACGGAGTGCGTAAGTCAGATCCTGCTGAGGAAGCAGCAAAGAAGGCCGGAGAGTACACAGTCACAGTCAACGGCAAGGCTTATGGCGTCAAGCTCGGCAAGACAAGTGCAACAGTCAACGGAGTTGATTATCCGCTCTCAGTCGCAGCCGGAATCGACCAGAAGGCAATCGCCGCAACACAGAGCGCAGCTCCCGCTGCAAGTGCAGCTCCTGCGGCAATCACATCTTCTGAGAACATCACAGCCCCGATGCCCGGTCTGATCCTCAGACTCGAGTGCAAGGAAGGCCAGAGTGTTAAGAAGAACCAGCTGATCATGGTCATGGAGGCCATGAAGATGGAGAACGAGATCTACGCCCCATGTGACGGAGTGATCGGAAAGATCACAGTCTCACAGGGCCAGCAGGTTGTAGCAGGCGATGTCCTTGCCACAATCGGATCCTCAGCTCCTGCAGCAGCTCCGGCAGCAGCAGCCGCACCTGCGGCAGCAACGGCACCGTCAGCAGCACCTGCAGGCGGCCAGGTGGTTGCAGCCCCGATGCCCGGTCTGATTCTCAGACTCGAGTGCAAGGAAGGACAGAGCGTCAAGAAGAACCAGCTCGTCATGGTCATGGAGGCCATGAAGATGGAGAACGAGATCTACGCCCCGTGCGACGGAACAATTTCAAAGATTTCCGTTTCCCAGGGACAGCAGGTTGTCGCAGGCGATGCCCTCCTGACAATAGCCTGAGGAGAGAGAAATGGGACAGTATTTTCTTGAATTGTGGCAGACCACAGGCCTTTACGGATTCCTGGGATTAGGCGGAGCATCCGAAGCCGGATTCGGCTGGGGAAACTTCGTCATGATCCTTGTGGGATTCCTGCTCTTCTACCTTGCCATTAAGAAAGGCTTTGAGCCTCTTCTTCTCATCCCCATCGGAATGGGTTGTGTGCTCTCAAATATCCCGTTCGCTTACATCGCAGGAAGCGACCCGTCTCTGGCAGCAGGCGCACAGGGAGCCGTCGGATTCATCAAGATCCTCTTTGATGCCGGAATCCAGAGCGGACTCTTCCCGGTCCTGATTTTCATGGGAGTCGGAGCAATGACAGACTTCGGTCCGCTTATTGCAAACCCGAAGACCCTTCTTCTGGGTGCAGCTGCACAGTTCGGCATCTTTGCCGCACTCATCGGAGCACTGCTTCTCTCCTACATCCCGGGAATCAACTTCGACCTGCATGCCGCAGCATCCATCGGAATCATCGGAGGTGCTGACGGACCTACGGCAATTTATGTCACCACACGTCTGGCCCAGGATCTTCTCGGACCGATTGCAGTCGCAGCCTACTCCTACATGGCCCTGGTGCCTGTCATCCAGCCGCCTATAATGAAGGCCCTGACATCAGAAGCCGAGAGAAAGATCAAGATGCAGCAGCTCAGACCTGTCTCCAAGACAGAGAAGATCATCTTCCCCATCTCGGTTCTCATGGTCTGTGCATTCCTGCTTCCAAGCGCAACACCGCTTATCGGTGCCCTGATGTTCGGTAACCTCATCAAGGAGTGCGGAGTCACCGCAAGACTTGCAGACACAGCTTCCAACGCCATGATGAACATCGTCACCATCTGTCTCGGACTTTCCGTCGGGTCAAAGATGGAGGCCAGCCACTTCCTGCAGCTCAACACTCTGGGAATCCTGCTCCTCGGAGCCGTCGCATTCTCACTCGGAACTGCAATGGGTGTCCTGATCGCAAAGCTGATGAACAAGCTGGACAAGAAGCATCCTGTCAACCCGCTCATCGGAGCCGCAGGTGTCTCCGCCGTTCCTATGGCAGCCCGTGTTGCCAGCAAGGTCGGTCAGGAGGCAGACCCACAGAACTTCCTTCTCATGCATGCCATGGGACCTAACGTCTCAGGTGTCATCGGATCTGCTGTCGCAGCCGGTGTCCTGATGGCATGTGTTCCTGTCATGGAGCCGCTTATCAACGGCATGAGACCGGTTCTTGCTCTTCTGGGCGGCTGATTACTCAGCAAAAACAATTAAGGGGATTGCGAAAGCAGTCCCCTATTTCTTTTCATCAATCTAATTGTAGTTAATTGCCTTAGTTGCCCTAATTGCCCTAGTTGCATTAGTTGCCCTAGTTGCGCTAGTTGCCTTTAAGCTCCGCCTCCGCATCAAGGCGGGCTTTCTCAAAGACAGCTTCATAACGTAAGGCAGGATCCTCAAGAATCCCCTTCCAGGTTCCCCTCTTTGCCATCTGGACAATAAGCTGCTTTGGGAGAATCCTTGTGGCAGGAACATCGGCCTTGCGGGCCAGACCGTCACGGGCAAGGAAGAAATATTTGATGTAGACCTTCTCGGCCTTATTGAGCATCTTGAAGTTGCAGATCTTCTCCCACCCCGGGCGCTCGGGATTCTTCTGCTCGGCACAGATGGAAATCTCGTGCAGCACCCTCTTCTTCTCTGAAGGTTTGAGCTTCTGCTCCATCTCAACAACCAGTGAGTCCCTCAGCTCAAACAGGTATCTGACATCTGAAAGAGCATACTCTATCTGCTCCTTGGGGATGGGACGTCTCATCCAGTTGGCAGTCTGGTATTTCTTCTTCTGTGATGTGCTCTCAGGACAGAACCCGAGGTTCCGCTCAATCAGGCCTGTGAGATTCCCGTTGAATCCAAGTGCCATCGCAATGACTCGCACATCATAGACAGTCCGCATCTGAATACCCAGAGCCTTGCGGGCAAGGGCAGCATCACTCTGGCAAGCGAACATGATTTTCTCGACAGGACCCTCAAGGAAAGACTTCATTGCATCTAAGCCTGCAGGATCCTTGGCCAGAGCCAGAGCATCAAGTATGTAATAGTCCTTCTTATCGTAGAGCTGGATGATACACACATGCTCACCATAGCAGTGAAGGTTCGACTCTTCCTCAAAATCCATGGCAACACAACTAATTCCCTCAGCATTCCACCGCTCAAGAAGACTGAATAGGTCAGCGGCCTTTGAGATGAATGTGTAGTCCATCAGAACGGCTCCTCCTGGGCCTTGAGCGCACCTGCCCTGATGCCTGCATGACAGGCCGCAAGCAGATTTGAGCCCTTCATCAGGGAGTCTGCCATTGCGGCTGTGAAGGCATCGCCACAACCCGTGGTGTTCTGGGAGCGGACCCTGAGGGCATCAATATGTGAGAGCTCGCGTCCGACCTCATGTATGAAGCATCCTTTCACCCCGTTTGTGATAACGGCATTGCAAGGAAGGTTCTCCACAAGCTCCAGCGGATCAAAGCCTCCACCGAATGTCTGAATAAGCTCCGCGAGATTGGGTTTAACAATATCAGGACGGAACTCAGGCTCCAGATCAAGGCTGCCGGTGAGATCTCCCTTCTTGACATCCATGATCACATAGCAACCTGCCTGCTTGGCAAGTTTAGCCATATCCGGATAAAGGGTCTTGCTGTAGCCGGGACTTCTTGTGCCGGTGAATATCACGCACTCAACAGATTTCAGGATCTGCCTGTAATAATCAAGAACAGAGGCCTCTGTGACAGAGCCCTCAATCGCAGGACTCTCCTGCACAAGCTCTGTGGTGGTCACCCCAATACCGTTGGAACCTGTCTGAAGTATGGTCACGCAGGTCCTTAACGGACTGGGGTCCTCAACAACAGAAGCCTTGAACCCGTCAGCATCTGCCTGAGACTGGAACTCCGTAATACGCGATGGATTCATGTGTGTGAGCAGTGTGACATCGTTACCTAGTTTTGAAAGGGCACGGGCAACATTGACACCCTTGCCCGAGAACTCGCTGCGCCATTTTTCCGTACGGTTCACATCACCCTCGCTGATGCGCTCATAGCCCATTATCAGCTGATAAGTCGGGTTGAGGGACACTACCAGGAACGTGCTCAAATCTTGATCTCCAAAGTCTTGTTCAGAACCAGCTGGCGGAGTTTGACTCCCGCTTCGTTGAGCATCATCATGGAGGCCTTGACGCTGTCAGAGTCAGGATACTTGTTGTCCCTGTAAATCACCTCGCGGATTCCGCTCTGGATGATGGCCTTGGCGCATTCGTTGCACGGGAACATGACGACATAAAGTGTGCACCCACGCAAATCCCGTGAGATGCTGTTCAATATTGCATTCAGCTCAGCGTGGCAGACAAAAGGATATTTGGTCTCAAGCGGCGCACCGGTGCGTGCCCATGGAAGAGCATCATCACTGCAACCGATGGGGAAGCCGTTGTAACCTGTGCCGACAATCTTCTTGTCCTGGTTGACAATACATGCGCCAACCTGAGTGTTGGGGTCCTTGCTTCTCATTGCGGAAAGGGTTGCAACGCTCATGAAGTACTCGTCCCATGAGATATAATCGGTTCTCTTGTCCATATCTGCCTCCAATAATTCTGAGTGCACGTAATTATAGCACGGAAACATACATGTGATGCAATTTGGCTTGTCGTTAATTTTCGGGTGTGCTAACCT
>JAFZUN010000143.1 GCA_017618315.1 Spirochaetales bacterium | reverse complement strand
GATTGCCTCAAGATCCGATATACATGATGAAACTGCAAGATTCACCCGCTCTGAGGATACTGTATTGATTTCTCCTGCATATGGCCTGAGTCTTTGGAAAAGGCTGTAGCTTATTATCTGAACCGCCTGTGAGAGGTTCAGGGAGGGGAACTTGTCGCTTGTCGGAATGGTGACAACCATGGAGCAGGCACGCACCTGTTCATCCGAAAGTCCGTTTGACTCACAGCCGAAAACAACCGAGACCTTTCCGTCTCCCATGCCGTTTATGTGTTCTGCAAGCTGCTCCGGATTCACGCGGCTGGTCTTTCTTCCCTTACCGGTTCTTCGGGTTGCGGCGACAGACAAGACACTGTCTTTAAGAGCCTCTTTCAGGTCAGTGAACTCGCGTCTGTTCTCATAAAGGTCGTAAGCATGAAGGGCAAGAGTCCTGACTCTCTCGTCGTCATAGATTCTGTCAGTGACAAGAGTCAGATGTGTAAGTCCCATTGTTTTCATTGCACGGCAGACACTGCCGATATTTGCCCCGTCCTGGGTGTCGCAGAGAATGATCTCTATGCGGTCCAGATTCCCACAATTGTCCATGCGCATATTTTATGTCATATTGCGAGTTTTGCCAACGTGGATTATCATGGAGCCATGACAGAGAAAACCGAAAAGAACATACGGACCATCAAGATAATTCTGACTGTATTACTTATCTTCACCAGCCTTGCCATCTGCAAGATCTCAGGGGCGGTGACCATCAGGATCCTGATGTCATTCTTCATCTTCCTCCTTGTTCTTCCTCTTGTGACGGCACTGGAGAAGGCCAAGTTCCCCAGCTGGCTGGCCACCATTTTGGCCGTGCTGGTGATAATAGTGGTTGTCCTGTTCTTTGTCTGGTTCGTGTTCTTCAGCGTTGACATGCTGATTCAGAAGATTCCTTCCTATGCCTCCAGGATCAATGACATTGACGGGATCCTGAAGAACATGGCAAGACGCTGGGTCGACATACCGGACGGGCAGTCGTTCCTGTCATTTTTGAAGATTGACTGGGTTGGAAACATCATCATGCCGACACTCAGGTCCGTCTCCAGTTCCGCGATAGGGGTTCTGAGCAATGTCCTCATCGTCATCCTCATGACGGTCTTCCTTCTTGGCGAGCGTCACATGGTTATCCCAAAGATGATGAACTTCATCCCCGCACGAGACGAGGACAAGATCTCCATCATCTGGGACAGGATCGTGAAGCAGGTCTCAAGATACATATCCATCAAGGTCTTCATAAGCATCATCACCGGTGGCATCTTCTATGTCATAGCAATCATTGTCGGACTTGATTTTGCTCTTCTCTGGGGTGTCATGGCCGTTGTGCTGAATTTCATTCCGACAATCGGAAGCATCATCATCACCGCACTGATGATTCTGATGGCCGTCATCCAGTTTGCACCATCCATAGGACCAATCATCTTCGTCGCCATCGGCACGATACTGACGCAGAACATAATCGGAAACTTCCTGGATCCGAGACTCTCCGGAAACTCACTGAACCTCAGCCCGTTCATCATCCTGGCCGCGCTTGGAATCTTCGGCTATGTCTGGGGTGTGGTCGGAATGTTCCTTGCAGTCCCGCTTCTCAGTGTGGTGCAGATCATCTGCGCGAATATAGACGCGGCCCGTCCTCTGGCAATGCTGATCAGTTCCGGAAGATCATACCGCAAGAACCAGCGGGATCGCACGGAAAGAAGGCGCCAGGCCAGAAAGCAGTCATCAAACAACTACGGGGACTTCTCGGATGACATCATGTTCCCGGACAGGAAATGATCAGACTGGGAACCTCCAGTTACATAATCCCCGCGGACATCATACCCAACGTCGATTACCTCAAGGACAAGGTCGATGACGTTGAGCTTGTCCTCTTTGAGAGCAGGGAGGCGTCCAATATCCCTGGCCCTGACGTGATAGACAAGCTCAAATGGTATGCACAGAAGTACAACCTAACATACACAGTCCATCTTCCATACGATGTCAAGGCCGGAAGCGCTGATGAGACTGAGAGACTTCATGCACTTGAGACATGGACAAAGATCGTAGGGATCACGGCATCTCTTCCCGTGCACGGGTTCATCGTACATCTTGAGCCAGAGAGGTACAGAAACGATGACGGGACTCCGTGCCTTGAGCCTGCCAGAGATATCGCTGCCTGGACAAGACGCGTGGTGATGAGCATGAGACAGCTCAAAGAGAGAACAGTATCTATTGCCGATCCCTTTCTGTTCTGCATTGAGACCTTAAGCTATGATCTCATGCCTCTTCTTCCGCATATCCTTGAGAACGGTTTCAGTATCACGTTGGATGTAGGGCACCTGTGGCTGAACGGCCTTTACAGTTCAGATTATGTCAGAACTCTTCTTCCCCATACCAGGATAATCCACCTTCATGGTGTCTCCGGCCTGAAGGACCACATGAGTCTTGCCGTCCACAACAGGTTACAGCTTTCCGGTTTTATGGATATACTTAAGTCATTCAGCGACCGGGATCTTGTCCTGACTCTTGAGATATTCAGCGAGCAAGATTTGAAGGAGAGTCTTCAGGTCCTTAATGAATTGGAGGCGTTCTGATGTCCATCTATCTGATAACAGGCGGAGCAAGAAGCGGAAAGAGCACTTATGCGGAGAATCTTGCACTCAAGCTCTGTAAGGACAGCTCTAGGCGTTGCTACATAGCCACAGCAGAGGCCTTTGACGACGAGATGAGAGACCGCATCAGGCTTCATCAGGAGAGAAGGGCTGACAAATTCTTTACAATCGAGGCTCCGATTGAGCTTTCCAAGGCCGTGTCAGATGTATGTGAGGGCGGAAAGGCTGATGTGATTCTGATTGATTGCCTCACCGTATGGACGGGAAACCTTTTTTATCATGATAGACTTGATGAGAAAGAGAAACTTCTCTCTGTCCTGAGAAAGGCGACATGTGATGTTGTGCTTGTGACAAATGAGACCGGCATGGGCATTGTGCCTGACAATGCGCTCTCAAGACGCTTCCGCGATGAGGCAGGTTATCTGAATCAGGCAGTGGCATCAATTGCAGACGTTGTTGCACTAATGGTTTGCGGACTTCCGGTGTTCGTGAAGGGGTCATTATGAGAGATCACGGGATTGGTTTTTCACAGGCATTCAGGACAATCACCATATTCCCGATTCCAGGAAAGGATGCAGAGGAGGCTTCAAGTCAGCTGTTCTTCTATCCGTTTGTAGGTTTGACAGTAGGGTTTATTGGTGGCCTGTTTTTGTGTATATGTTATAGATTCACTAACATTAATGCAGTTTCAAGCCTTGTTTTAGGAGTTTTATGGACATGCTGGATGGCCTTTGCCACCCGAGGTTTTCACCTTGACGGTCTTGGGGACACTGCAGACGGATTCGGCGGCGGATGGACAAAGGAGAGAAGGCTCCAGATCATGAAGGACTCCAGAAGCGGTAGCTTCGGAGTCATTGCCATATGTCTTTGTCTGGTCCTGAAAAGTGTAGCTGCAGCCCATGCCATCTACTGCGGACGACTTCCGCTTCTGGTCTGGAGCGTTGTTCTCTCGAGGCTCATGGTTGTTTGCATGTGCTCTTTCTGCTCTTATGCAAAAGATAGCGGGCTCTCATATGATCTTGTCTCAGGAGCCGGCATTGTTCACGTACTTGTCGCACTTGTTCTCACAGTTGCATCCGGGGCTGTTCTTTTCTTCTGCTCTGGTCTTCTGGACGGCATTTCAATCACAGTACCCGTGCTCCTGATTCCGGTAGGTGCTTCTGCTGTATCTGCGCTTGTCCTGGCTTTTGTTTCCGGGCGCAAGATAGGCGGAATAACCGGTGATGTGCTTGGAGCCTGCTGCGAGGTTTCGGAGACAACATCTCTTTTGTTTGCTGTTTTTCTGAATTAATCTGATAAAAACACAACTAAACTCATTTTTTGTCTTGACGGTTTTACTTTTCATGTACATATTACATATGCGCTTTTAAAGCTCTGACTTTTCGGTGAAATTCCGAATGGTCAAACAGAAGGAAAAGGAACAAAGGGGGTTGGTCTTATGGATTATGAGATGACACCTTTCGAGAAAGAGATGGAGCAGAATCTGCTCACAATGCGTGACAATCTTCTGGCGAAGATTTCAAAATCCGATAATGATTTCAGGAACCTTGTCGGTTCCGCAGGTCCCGGAGACAGCGTAGATATCGCGAGTGATGACCTTGCGTCAAAGAAGATGGAGGCAATAGGCCGCATCGATGCAGGCAAGCTCAATTCAATAAACCAGGCAATAGTCAGAATCAGAAACGGCAAGTACGGTGTATGTGCGCTTTGCGGCAAGAAAATCCCCGAGGACAGGCTCAGAGCAATTCCGTATGCGCTTTTGTGTATGCCCTGCAAGCGCAAGCAAGAACACTAGAAGCAAACAAAAATTCATCCGGCATTTCTGCGCTTCGCCTCAAAGCCGTACAAGAAGTACTGTCTTTTCTGCTCATCGCAGCCTGCCGGCGAATTTTTGTTTGCAGCTAATATAATTCATCCGGCATTTCCGCGTTTCGCCTCAAAGCCGTGCTAACAGCACTGTCTTTTCGGCTCATCGCAGCCTGCCGGCGACTTTTTGTTTGCAGCTAATAGAATTCATCCGACATTTCTGCGTTTCGGCTCAAAGAGATTTGAAATAAGTCTGTTCGTCGGCTATGACAGTAGGCTCTTCATGGCCGGGGTAGACTGTCGTCTTCGGATCCAGATGGAGCAGCCTCTGCAGGGACTGCATTATCTGAGCCTCTGAACCGCCTAGGTCAGTGCGTCCGTATGAATGCCTGAAAAGCGTGTCTCCCGAGAAAAGTATCGCATCCTTTTTGCTGTAGAGGCAGATTGAGCCGTCCGTGTGACCCGGAGTATGGATGACCGAAAACGGTCCGATGGTGTCTCCGTCCTTCAACAGGACAGTGGGCTCAGGAAGGTCGCTCAGCGATTCGTTGATTCCGTAACTGTAAAAAAAGGAACCCAGAGCACTTCTGGCAATGTCTGCTATGTGCTCCGGGTCGTAATTCTCGTGTTCTCCGACTGCGATCTCAGCATCCGGGAAGATCTGATGAAGTGCCTTAAGGGCACCGATGTGATCGAAATGACAGTGTGTGAGGATTATGTGGCTCGGCTCTCTGTCCAGGAAACCTGCTATGAACTGGGCATTGTCACCCGGGTCTATCACCGCAACAACAGGCTC
>JAFZUN010000016.1 GCA_017618315.1 Spirochaetales bacterium | reverse complement strand
GACCACGAGGATGACGATGACGATGATGATCATGAACATCACCATCACCACGATGATGACGATGATGACCACGACGAGCATGATCATCACGGACACGAGCACCATCATCACGAGCACAGGCACGAGGGTGAGAGCGAGGACGAGTACGGAATAGGTACCTTCATCTACTACAGAAGGATTCCGATGAACAGAAGCAAGCTCCGCGCCTTTGTCAAGGACTGGCCCAAGGACATCATCAGGTGCAAGGGTCTGATGTGGTTCGGCGATGAGTATGATACAGCCTATGTCTTTGAGACTTCCGGAAGACAGCTTCTCTGCGGGCCTTACGGCAAGTGGATCGCCTCAGCTCCTGCAAGCCAACGCAAGCAGATCCTGGCCGAGAACCCCTCGATTCGCGAGGACTGGGATGATCAGGTAGGCGACAGGATGATCAGACTCTGCATCATTGGCAAGAACCTCAACAAGAAAGCCATTGCCGCCAAGCTTGATGAGCTTCTCTGCAAGGAGAATGAGATAATCAAATAATCAGATGAAATAGTTCTCCAGACCTTTGAGGTTTGGAATTAGAGCCTCCTGAGGAACTCCGCTTTCCAGGAGGTTTTCTTTTGTCCTCTGACCCCATGTCAGAATCAGGTAGTCCACGCCTGAGTTGACGGCAGTCTTGAAATCCACTTCAGAGTCACCGACATACAGAATGTCCTTCTTTTGCATGCCTGTCTTGGCGCAGAAGGCATCGATTGCCTGGGAAGATGGCTTTGCCTCATATTTGCCGTGCATGCCTGCCACCATCTCAAATGTGATGTCAGGAAAGCAGATTCCCAGGATTGTGTCTGCCAGATCCTGTTCCTTGTTGGAGTAGACGCAGACCGGCACATCATGGTTGTTTAGGAACCTCAGAAGCTCCACCACACCTGGGTATGGACAGGTATAAAGGACAGGGACCTGACGGTAGAATTCAATCAGGCGCTCAGTCGTTGCATCTGCATCATCTATCTGGATTCCCAGTTCATTTGCAGCGGATATCACGGCATTGCGGAGTCCTCTTCCGAGGAACCTGGCAGTCTGGTCCTCAGGCAAAGAGGTTCCCAGCGTCTTTCCCAGAGCAATGCCTATGTCTTTTGTTGTGTCGAGTATTGTGCCGTCAAGGTCGAATATCACGGCCTTCTTGCATCTTGTTTTCTCAGAGGTCGGCAAGGGTCTTGTCCCCGTAGACTGAGATCCAGTCCTTCCTGAAGTTGTCAACTGCCAAATCAATAGAAGGATGGGCAAGTGCGGTGTCAAGAAGCTCGGGCGGCACTGTGATGGCCTGTGCTCCGTCTGCCAGGGCATTGGTCAGCTGCATCACGTTCTTGAATGAGGCTCCGACAATCTTGCAGTCAAGGTTGCCGGCTTTGATGGCATCTGCAACCTGCTTGAAGACCTTGTCTGCGTCAATGTCCAGATTGAGCATCCTGTTGTAGTAAAGTGCAAGGTACTTAGCGCCTGCCATTGCGGCAAGCTCAGCCTGCATGGTCGTGTATATGGCGGTGGCTGTGACGTTGAAGCCTTCCCTGGCCATGATTCCGATTGCCTTGAGACCTTCTCTTGAGACGGGAGTCTTGACGTAGATGCTGTCTCCTGCTTTCTTTCGAAGCACCTCAGCCTCTTTGAGGATTCCATCACAGTCAGTGCTGATGACCTGGACATGCAGTGTCCTCTCGTTTCCGAGAATCTGCCTGATCTCCCTCACATGAGCATAGAAGTCAATCTTACCCTCTGCGTTGAATATGCTCGGGTTTGTGGTGACACCTGAGACAGGGTAGTATTCCACCGCCTCCTTGATTTTCTTCAGGTTGGCTGTATCAAGAATCAGTTCCATAGCTTTTCTCCCATATGATGTAATTCTAGAACAAAATAGTTTCTTTGCATATCGGCAAGTGTGCGCTATCATAGGAGATGACGGAGGGCATGCGATGGAATACGTCAGCACTGAACTTGAGATAAAGGAAATCCCATACAAGGATTTCACCGCCTATGATTCTGAGGATATAGCCTCAAGATTCATGCAGGTCATTGAGGCAGAGGGGCCTGTCGTGGATGACTTCCTTGAGCTCAAGGTCCTTAAATCCTACTCCATATTCCAGCGCGGCAGCCTGATAGCACCGTTTCTCAGGAGCATCCTGATCTCTACAGGAGCAGTGTTCACAAGGCAACTCGACTGTGACGGACAAGAACATCTGGTATTTTGGCCAGAGCATTTTCGAGGGCATGAATCTGAGATAGAGTCATTGAAATATGAGGATTATTCAGATTTTAGGCCATCAGGACAGAAAGAGCTTGTTCCTGAGGGAACATTCAGGGCAATAGGGGATTTCCCGCAGATTGAGATCTTCAATGCCATGAAAGGGCAGCTTCAGGACGGAAATCCGGTCAAAAAGGAAGAACTTCTGACAAACACGAATCATGCTCTTGGCTTTCTGGTCAAAGGCCGTCAGATCCGCCTGACTCTGGAGGGTGTGCTGAAGGCCGGAGTGGCCAACGGCACTTTCATCTACAACCGCAGGGGCGGGACAATCAGGCTCAGATAGCCTGTCTCATTTATTTGTGATATATTTACAATAGTCTCTAGATTTTTTTCATTCAAGGAGCATTCATATGGATTCCAAGACTATCATCTGCATTGCAATCGGTGCTTTTCTTGTTCTGATGAACATCATCTCATTTTCCATGATGGCACTTGACAAGAAACGGGCTCAGAAGGACAAGACCCACAGCCATCCGGAGACAAGAATCCCGGAGAAGAGGCTGTTTCTGTTCACAGGTCTTTTCGGTGGAGTAGGCGGATGTCTGGGAATGTACCTTCT
>JAFZUN010000142.1 GCA_017618315.1 Spirochaetales bacterium | reverse complement strand
GCCTTGGCGTCACGGATCATCGCAATACCGTCTGCCTTTGCCTTCTGGACCTCACGGATGGCCTGTGCCTCTCCAAGGGCCTTCTGGATTGCAGCTTCCTTCTCTGCCTCAGCATGAAGAATCATAGACTGCTTGTTGGCCTCTGCCTCAAGGATCATGGACTGCTTCTTTCCTTCAGCCACGAGAATTGCACTCTGCTTCTGGCCTTCTGCTATCAGAATTGACTCACGGCGCTCACGCTCTGCACGCATCTGCTTCTCCATGGCCTCCTTGATTGCATCGGGCGGCATGATGTTCTTGACCTCCACGCGGTTCACCTTGATTCCCCACGGGTCTGTGGCCTCATCCAGAATGGATCTCATCTTGCTGTTGATGACATCTCTTGAAGTGAGTGTCTGGTCCAGCTCAAGCTCACCGATAATGTTTCTCAGCGTCGTGGCACTTAGGTTCTCAAGTGCGCTTATCGGGTTCTCGACACCGTAGGCGTTGAGTTTGGGGTCTGTGATCTGGAAGTACACGACAGTGTCTATCATCATGGTGACGTTATCCTTGGTGATGACAGGCTGCGGCACAAAGTCCATGACCTTCTCCTTCAGGGACACCTTCTTTGCAATTCGGTCAATGAACGGGATCTTCACATGAAGGCCCGTGTTCCATGTGGTGCAGTATGCCCCCAGGCGCTCAATCACGAACGCATAGGACTGCGGGACGATCCTGATGTTTGCAAGCACCACCAGGATGACAATCAAAAGAATGCCGATCAGTACGTAAATCACTTACTCCCCCTTTCTCTCAACAAAGAGAGTATTGCCCTCGACTTCCCTGACCACGCACACGGCATCACAGGGAATGTCATCTCCGGATTTCGATGAGACAGACCAGATCACCCCGTTGGTGCTCTTTGCCTCCCCCTTCTCGAACTTGCTCACAGCCTTTGTCACAATCACATCCTGCCCTATCATGGAATTGACGTTTGTACGGGTCTTCTTCTCGTTCATCTTCCTCAGAAGCACAGGCCTTGTCGTGAGCATGAGGCCTATGGTGATGATACAGAAGATCAGGACCTGCCAGCCGACAGGAATCTCCGTCTGGGAGATCAAGATCATGATCAGAGCGCTTGCGGCGCACCAGACAGTTGTGAGCCCCTGGGTCGCAGCCTCGATAATAACCGAGATCGCAAATACTCCCAGCCAGATCCATTGCATGTATGCTGTAATATTCATGTCTAAAATATAATGCCGCCCGCCCCGGAAGGCAAGCGGCACCAATTTCAGTTGCGGCACCAGTTAGCACCAATGGAAGCCGATGTTATCTCTTATCCTTATCTACGAACTCCAGCGTGACTATGGAAAGCGCGCCGAACGCCAGGATGAAGAACAAGAAATGAATCCAGTAATTTGCGATGTTTTGCTGGCTCATCTCATAGTAAGGCTTCTGCTGTGTCACAGCCGCATTGACCTGGAGGAAATCCTGTACCTTCTCCACTCCTATCAGTTCAATAAGCTTCCAGATTGTGACATGGAACGTGAAGGTCTTTCCCTTTGCATTCTCATATGCCTTAGATTCCCTGAAGGCATCAATCGCATCGCCGAACGTGGTGTTGTCCGGCGCGGCACCAATCATATTGAGGAACTCCGTGAACTGCTGCGCTTCCTCAGGGGCGAATATCTCAAGAAGTTCCTGTGACGCATCCGCTATCCTCTTTGTCCTGATGGCAACAACCATCTCGTTCTCATCAGAGTCCAGCATGATCACTATCTGCTCAACGCTTGCCTGGACAGTGATATCCTGGTCCTTCAGCTTCATGATGGTGTTCCAGGCAGTTGCCATCGGCAGGTTGTTGTAGTCCGCCTGGGCAGCAATGCACTTGACGCCGTAATTGGAGATCATCAGCCCCGATATTCCGTCAGACCATGCCGGGAGCGTGAAGATTCCGCCGGAGAAGACAAGCTGGGTGATCAAGAGGAATGGCATGATGGACATTGCCGTTGTTGTGTTGTGCACAAGACAGGAAATCCACAGAGCAATCATGTCTGCAGAATATGAGATCAGGAAGACAGTGATTCCGATGTCCACAACCATCCACGGAGTCAACAGTCCCTGTGCCGGAATCTTAATCCCCATGATTATGCAGATGTAGACCGTCAGACCGGACTGGACCAGGCACAGAATAGCCTGATACAGCATGTGTGAGACGATATATGACGATATGTGCATTCCCGAGCGGTGCTCTCTCTTGATGATATCCCTCTCACGGCATATCACCTGGACAGAATTGAAGCATCCGTTCCAGATAGCCACACAGCTCAGGGCAAGTGCGCCCTTGAGTGTTCCCTCCATTGTCACGAAGAAATCGTTCCTGACAACCAGAGAGACAAGACCCGCGATGATGACTGCCATAGGCAGAAGCTTCCAGTCGTTCTGATAGACAAACAGCCTTATGAGCCTAACAAAACAGATTCCGACCTGCTCAATCCTTCCCCTGTATCTCAATGATCTGGTGTTCTCAACTTTATCAGCCATTGCACACCTCCGCATACTTTCTGATGAACTCATCGGCACGTCCCTCACCGCCCGCGTCTTTGGAGTTGATGGACATGACGATCTTTTCCATGCTGTCACGCCCGAAGAACGATCTTGCCTCGTCAATGCTTCCGAAGAATGCAAGGCGTCCTGTCCTGTGGCTGTCCTTCGCAAGGACAATGACATCATCGAACAGGTCAATGACCCTGTCCGGAGTGTGGGTTATGACAATGACGATCTTGCCCTGGTCCGCGATCTTGCGCAGCTGTGTCATCAGCTCCCTGGCCATGACACCGTCAAGACCCGAATCAGGCTCGTCAAGGATGAAGAGCGACGGATTGGAGATGAACTCCATGGCAATTGAGAGACGTCTGAGCTGACCTCCGGAGAGCTTCTCCACATGATTGTCCTTGCTGGCTCCAAGACCAAAGATGTCCAGGACCTCGCCCTCACGGGTCTTGCGGTCCTGTGGGTTGACGTTAGTGGGAAGCCTTAGCAGTGCGGCATCGTCCACAGTATGGGAGATTGTGTCCTTGCCGCGCATGAGATTCTGCTGGGGCACGAATCCGATCTGATACTGCATCTTCTTGTAGTCGCTGTAGACATCCTTGCCGTTGAGAAGGACCTTGGCCTTAGCCTTCTCATAGCCGTTCACAGCATTGAGGAACGTGGTCTTACCGGCACCGGAGCCACCCAGAAGCAGGACCATGTGACCCGGCTTGATGTTCATGCTTATGTCACGCAGAAGGTATCTCTTATGGAAGAACTCCGTCACCGTGCGCTCGGTGAGATTCACGGAAAGACCCTCTCCCATCTCAGTATGACCGGTAGTGCCCTTGACAATCTTCAGGGCATCCTCACGCAGGTCCTCAACCTTCATGGACGGCTGGAACTTGTCATTCCAGCCCCACAGCACTGCTGCGACGGGATCTAAAAGAATCCAAACCCACAACCAGCGTTTTCTCCTCTGGAACACCTCGCAGAGCCCCAGCATTATCCTGATATCATAGATGATGGAGACAATAATGATAGCCACCGCGAGACTTCCCAAGAGAAGCGTGACCGCAGTAGGAAAATCATAGCCTATGCCGTCAGTGATCAGAGAGATGATTGTACTCAGGACACTCAGGACGGCAATGGTCCTTCCCTCCATCTCATGATCGGCACAGACGGCTATCTCATATTCCCTCACAAACGGGATGAACGCCTTCCATGGCTTGACGCCGCATTTCCTGAATACCCCGTATAGACCGAATATGTACAGGAGACGGAAGATGATGCGCCACCATGTGGAGGTTCCGAGCAACAGTTCCAGTAAAACAGTCAAAATCTTAATAAACATGTCTTCCATATTACATCAAAAATCAGACGTGAAACAACTTTTTCTGAAACCTTGGGTTATCATCTGTTGTTTTATCTGTGGACAATTGTAATATGATTAAGCATACAGGGATGGGAAAGCAATGCAGGACTTCATAAGAATACTGTCAACCATATATTTTGGCACCACCGGATGGTACATAATTCCGGAGGCGCTCTTCATCATTGGGCTCTGGCCCCTCTTAAGGAAATCAGGTGTTGATTCAAGATGGGCGCTGGTTCCTTATGCCCGTGACTACATGTTCTCCCGTTGCGCGGGATGTGAGAAGGAAGGCCGCGTCCTTCTGGTCCTGAGGGTATTGAACACAATCGTTGTCCTCTCGGGAAGCACACTGGACATCCTGACTTACTCAGTTCCCGCAATTGCAGTAACGCTTGCCATCATGCTTGTGATCCTCATCTACGAGATAAGGATCTGCAAGGGCATAACCGCGACCTACGGAAAAAGCAAATGGTGGATTCCCCTCTGGGTTCTGGCAAACGGTCTGGTTGCAGTGATCTGGGGCTTCTCTTCCCGCTTCATGCCAAAGGAGCAGGCCCATGAGCTTGAGATAGACGAGCAGATCAAAGAAGAGGAGATTCACGGAAAACACACATGGCTCAGGGATTTCGGGGAGAACTCAAAGAGACTCCTCTCCTATTTCGCCTTCCGCTTTGACTGGGTCAACCTTCCAATAGCTGTCATAATCACCACAATAGTAGCATCCATAGCAAAGACGGACTTCTTCACCACCATGGACGGCACCATCAAGGGCTCGCTCGCACTTACCTGCATAGCCGTCTGGAACGGATGCTTCAACTCCATCAAGACAGTCTGCAGGGAACGGAAGAAGCTTCACGAGATGAAGAACGAGGGCATGTACATATCCTCATACATCCTTTCCGTGGTCCTTTATCAGGCAGCCCTCTGCACCGCGCAGACAATCCTGACAATGTACACCTGCACCGTCATCGGAATACGTTTCCCCTATGAGGGACTTATCATCAACTCCCTGCTCTTTGAGATCGGAATCACCATGTTCCTCATCTCATTCGCGGCAGACCTCCTGTGCCTCTGCGTCTCAGCCACCGTCAGGGAGATCTCCACCGCAATGACAATCATGCCGTTCATCCTGGTCATCCAGCTGGTGTTCTCCGGAAGCGTCATCAACATCAGCGCCTGGAGCAACAGCATCTCCAGGCTCACCATCTCCAACTACGGCGTCAAATGCATCGCCTCCCAGGCAGACTACAACAACAGGCCCATTGTCCTAGGCTGGAACATCCTCGATAGCATCAGGGACAACGATGTGGGCAAAACCTACAAGGTAGGCGAGCTTCTGGACCTTCTTCAGGCAGAGGAAACATACCCCGGCATCAAACGTATCCGCGAGACGGAAATCGGCGGAGTCTACACCGTGGGTCAGATCCGCTCCAAAATCGAATCCAGTAAGACCTTCAACGACATTCTTGACACGGACCTCGGCCTGGACATGACGGTCGGCCAGATCATTGAGAAGCTCACCGAAAGCAACATCATCCCCTCCACCGAGGAGCTGAAGGAGCACACCTTCGGCAAGGTCTTCACCATCCAGGAGATCTACGACATGATCAACAATGTCGATGCCTTCAAGTCCGTAAAGGAGAAGAAGATACTGTTCAACCTCATCTCCGTGGGCAACGCCCTGGATGCAGTGGTGGCCATCCTGGGAGACATCAAGATCAACGCTCAGTTCAAGCTGGGCGATGTCCTTGACACCGTAATGGAAAGCAGCATTGTCAAGTCCATGCTTGAGAAACAGCCTTTCGATGGCCTGACACTGAGGAAGTTGTTTGAAACAGCAAAAGTCTATGAGACCCTGGATGCCTACAATGACAAGGAAATAGACCTGCGCATCAACGTCGGCGAGCTCATTGACACCATCCTCTCCATGGACGAGGTGAAGAAATACAGGGACAAGGAGCTTGACCTGACTTATAACATCGGAGCCCTTATCGATCTAGTCGGAGAAGAACGGGTCAGGGACTTCGTGCTTGAGAAGACCTCAGAGGCCGTCAAGGTGCCCGAGTACGAGCACACCAGGGAGAACATCCTTGACTACTGGAGCGACCTGATGCTCTTCATCCTCATCTTCACCGTGGCATTTGTGGCCATCATGGAAATCGGAATGCACGGAATCAGGTTCGGGAAGAAGAAAGAGGAGATAAAAAAAGAACCACAGTAAAAACCGTGGTTCTTATTCCTCAGATTACTATTTGTTGCTCAGATCTTCCACTTAAGTGAGACCCTTGCAATCTCGGACAATGCGCCCGGAAGCAGCTGGCCGAAAATGACCAGGAAGATATCTCCTATGTCATCTGTTCCGTCCACATAAGCAAAGCCTCCGAAACGGGCAGCATCATCACCAATGGCTGAAAGCGGAAGTGCTGCCGGGATTGTACCGGTGATGTTTGCTGAGAATCTCTCACCGAACTTGAAGTTAAGTCCGATTGAAGCACCCCAGAGACCCAGGATTGAAGTAACATCATCAGCGAAAAGACCGATGATATCAGTCTGCAGGCCGAGCCTCAGATCAAAATGCTTGGTGTCAATGGCCTTCCAGTAACCGTTGATCATAACACCAGGCATCATGACCATGGCAATTCCATCGCCTACAGTC
>JAFZUN010000141.1 GCA_017618315.1 Spirochaetales bacterium | reverse complement strand
CATAACCAGTGCGTTTCTGGATGGCATGAACGAGGTCTCAACCCAGGAGATAAACATCATTAATGCGATAGACAAGCATATTGAGTATTGCACCGGATGTTTTGCATGCATGCATAATGGCGGGACATGCATCCACAAGGATGACATGGAGCCTATTCTGCACAAGATGCTCGAAAGCGATCTTTTGCTCTTCAGCTTTCCTCTTTATAACTACGGAGTACCAGCTCCACTAAAGGCTCTTCTGGAACGCACATTGCCTCTGTCCAGCATGGCCATGCAGAAGGTCGGTGACAGATACGAGCATGTCCATCAGGCTGATTTCTCAAGACTCAGGTACATGATGATCTGTGGCTGTGGTTTTCCGAACAGCAGACATAACTTTGAGCCTGCGGTTGAACAGTTCAAGCTTCAGTTTCCTAACAACCACACAATCATCACAGTACCAGAGAGCCCGATGTTCAATGCACCTGGAGCCGAGGTCGTGACAGTGCCCAGACTGAATCTTGTTAGGCTGGCAGGACATCAGTTCGCGGAAAAGGGGGCTATAGATGCTTCTCTGCTTGAACAGATCATGAGCCCGATGATTCCAGAGGAACAATATGCGCAGATTGTGAACGGCAACAAGTGACAGATGTCCTGAGCGGTGTTAACATATTCATATCTTCGAAAGAATGAGGGGAGAACAGAATATGAAAAAACTGTTTGAGATCACACTTGTGCTTATTATGCTTTTCGCGCTTGTCGCCTGTAAGACAACAGAGACTCTGGACGCGAATGAACCTGCTCCTCAGCCGGTACCCACACCTGTCTCAGAACCCGAGCCGGTTGCTGCAGAGACTGCACCTGAGCAAAAGGGCATTCCCGTGTTTGATCCCATTAAGGGTGTTATTCCAGGTGTCCTGTATCAGCTGAATCCCGTGGAAGGCCAGGAGCCGGTCATAAAGGCAGTCTCCCTTGCAGGAAACAGGGCAGGTGATGAAATCAATAGAAGAGAGCCATCCGTTGACAACATCAGGTTTGTGTTTGAGCTCAACGAATGGATCAGCATCACTGCAGACAGCGAAAAGAAAGACGGTCAGTTCGTAGTCATATTGCCTCATGCAAAGGATCCTGATTTCTACACAGAGGACTCACTGCAGGCAATTCCAGATAATGCATCCTATGTGAATCTGGATCCGACAGATGAAGGCATGATATTTGGTGAGACATATGTCTATGATTTCAACAATCCGGGGTTCTATGATCTGGTGTTTGCAGACAACGCAAAGCCTGTTGCACTGATTCTGATCAGACTCTTTGAGGCTGGGCAGATTGGTGACATCTCGGACGCAGAACTCGAGAAGTACATGACTGAAGCTGCTGAAGAGGCAAAGAGCTTATGAGAGAAGAGACAATAAAAAGAATCCTGCAATTCACGGTCGACAGGGACTGGGATCAGTTCCATTCTCCTGCAAACCTTGCCAAGTCAATCTCAATTGAGGCCAACGAGCTCCTGGAATGCTTCCAGTGGTCAGATACCGGCTATGACATCAACGAGGTCAAGGAAGAGCTTGCCGATGTCATTGTCTACTGCATTGACATGCTGGACAAGCTCAATCTCGATGCCGATGAGATAGTCAACGCCAAAATGGACAAGAACGAGGCCAAATACCCGGTCTCCAAGGCCAAGGGCAAGGCAACCAAGTATGATAAGTTATAAATACTGCGATATCTGGAATACTGGACTGATGGCCAAAAACAACTATTCTGGGGCAAGTCCCGTAATTAGTTGTTTATTTCCGGTACAGAAACCACAATTATCACGGTTTTGGCGATAATTGTGGTTTTCTCATGGTACTGGGACAGTAAAAAACAACTAAAACATGGAGTCTGGCTGTTTCAGTTGTTTACAAAACAACTAATTTGACAAATCTGGTCGATATTTGTTGTTTATGCCATTTTCCTGCAGCTCTTTTCCCAATTCGCCACACACTGTGTGACCAATTGAGCTGGTCTCATTACAGGTTACTCCAGCGGGTCGTAGCAGACCTGCTGGCGGGCAACCATGTCGGCAAACACTCCATTGAGGGCCATCAGGTCGTCATAGGTGCCGTCCTCCACGATATGTCCTCCGTCGAGCATGATGATGCGGTCACACTGCTTGATTGTGGAGAGCCTGTGCGCAATCACTATCCTTGTGCAGTTGAGCTTTGACAGGGAGTCAGAGACAATCTTCTGCGTGACATTATCAAGTGCGCTGGTAGCCTCATCGAAGAGAAGTATCTTCGGCTTGGATGCGATTGCCCTGGCTATCATGATTCTCTGACGTTGGCCGCCGGAGACTCCACCTGAGTTGCTGTTGATCATGGTGTGCATGCCCATGGGCATGTTCTTGATGTCTTCCTCAAGACCTGCCATGCGTGCGGCCTCCCATGCCTCTTCCTCTGTCAGCCATGGGGCTGAGATCACTATATTGGAGTAAATGTCACCGTTGAACAGCTTTCCGTCCTGAAGGACAACACCGATCT
>JAFZUN010000140.1 GCA_017618315.1 Spirochaetales bacterium | reverse complement strand
TATGTCATGTGAGCACTGGAACACCTCTCCCGGAGTTCCGGCCATGTGGTTTCTGGGCTGTCTGAGGCCGAGTTTTCTGACCAGAGCAGAGAATTGCCCGCGGTCCTCTGTGGCATCTATTCCCTCAAGAGGAGTTCCTATGATGTTGGCACCCCAAGCTTCAAGGTCCTTTGCCATGTTAAGCGGTGTCTGACCTCCAAGCTGGACCACGACATCCTTTGTTCCTTCTTTCTCAAGGATCTCTATGACCTCCTCGGCTGTAAGCGGGCTGATGTAGAGTCTGTCTGAGATGTTGAAGTCTGTGGAGACAGTCTCAGGGTTGCTGTTGACCATGATGGTCTTTCTTCCTGCCTTGCGGAAGGCAAGGGAAGCCAGAGTGCAGCAGGTGTCGAACTCAAGGCCCTGACCGATCCTGTTCGGACCTGAGGCCACAATTACAACAGCATCCTTTCCAAGGGGCTTGCCCTCATCTTCTTCTGCGTAGGTCATGTAGCAGTAGGGGGTCAGTGCCTCGAACTCACCAGCGCAGGTATCCACGAAATGTGCGTGGCTCTTTATTGAGAAGCGGTCCCTCATGGCTTTTATCTCAGATGGATCTTTCTTGCAGAGCTGGGCAATCCTCTTGTCCGACATGCCCTGCATCTTTGCCTCCCGAAGAAGATCGGCATCAATACCGGCACTGAGTTTCCTGTCAAGAATCGCCTGCTCCACAAGCGCCCAGAGGAAGAAGCGGTCAAAGCCTGTGATGGAGCTGATTTCATCTATGCACTCTGCCATTGCATCAGCATCCTTCTGCTCGGATATGACGGTATAGGCTGCAAGGAGCCTAAGTGGATGTGCGCTTCTTAGCAGGGTGTCCACGTCGTTAGTTGCCCTGTCCAGGGGAACAAGGCCCTCAAGTTTTCTCTCGCTTGCACGGATTCCCTTGTTCAGGGCCTCTTGCGCGGTACGGCCTATTGCCAGGGCCTCTCCGACGCTTCTCATCTGGGTTCCAAGAGCGCTGGAGGGCAGGGGAAACTTCTCAAGCTCGAACCTGGGTACCTTGACCGCCACATAATCCAGGGCAGGTTCAAAGCAGGAGACCGACTGTCCAGTGATTTCGTTCATTACCTCATCCAGGGTATATCCCACGGCAAGCTTTGCAGAGCATCTTGCAATTGGAAAGCCTGTGACCTTGGATGCCAGTGCGGATGACCTGGATACCCTTGGGTTCATCTCTATGACCACCATACGGTCTGAGTCCGGCTGCATGGCGAACTGCACGTTGGATCCTCCGCAATCCACTCCGACAGCCCTGAGAATGTCTATGGACGCAGTCCTCATCCTCTGGTACTGCCTGTCGCTCAGGGTCTGTATGGGGGCTATTGTGATGCTGTCTCCGGTATGGACACCCATCGGGTCCACGTTCTCTATGGAGCACACTATGATGGCATTGTCCTTGTTGTCCCTCATGACCTCCATCTCGAATTCCTTCCAGCCGATGAGTGATTCCTCCAAGAGGGCTTCATGGGCAGGGGAGATCTCAAGCGCATGCTCGACAAGATCAAGATACTCGTCCTCTGTGTTGGCTATTGAGCCTCCCATACCTCCAAGGGTGAAAGATGGACGGATGATTATTGGAAGAGGGATGGCCTCGTGTGCCATCTTTGCCTCCTCCAGGTTGTGGACAACCATGCTCTTTGCGCTCTCAAGGCCTATTGAGGTCACAATGTCCTTGAAGGCACCTCTGTCCTCTGCTCTCTCAATGGCTTCGATTGAGGCACCAATGACTTTTACGCCGTATTTCTCCAGAATTCCCTTGCTCTGGAGTTCCATTGTAAGGTTAAGCGCAGTCTGGCCTCCCATTGTGGACAGAATCGCATCCGGGCCTACCTGCTGGAATATCCTCTCGACATAATCTACTGTCAGCGGCTCAAGGAAGATGTGGTCAGCAACACCCGGGGTGGTCATCACTGTGGCGGGGTTCGGGTTTATCAGGGAGACCTCATAGCCTTCATCCTTCAAGGCTTTTACTGCCTGGTTGCCGGAGTAGTCGAACTCACAGGCCTGACCGATTATGATGGGACCTGAACCTATTACCAGAATGTGGTGTATGTCTTCTCTCTTAGGCATTCTTCAGCTCCTCCAGGAATTTGTCGAAAATCCATGTGGCATCCTGCGGTCCGGGGGATGCCTCCGGATGGAACTGTACGCTTCTGACTTTGAGGATGGGGTCGTAAAGGCCCTCCACAGTGTTATCGTTGGCATTGACGAACCAGAGGTGCACGCTCTTTGGCAGGCTCTCCATGTCGCTCATGAAGCCGTGGTTCTGGCTTGTGACAAATGTCTTTCCGGTGTCCAGGTCCTTCACGGGGTGGTTCCCGCCGTGGTGCCCGTAGGCCATCTTCTTTGTCCTACCTCCCAGAGCCCATGTTATGATCTGGTGTCCCAGGCAGATTCCGCATACCGGAATCTTTCCAAGACATGCTTTCACCTGACTGACTGCATCCTGCAGAAGCTCCGGATCTCCGGGACCGTTTGAGAGGAAAAGCATGTCATAGTTCTTGCCAAGCACATCCTCTGCCTTGAAGGTCGGAGGAAGCAGTGTGACGGAAGCTCCTCGTTTTTTGAAGTTCTCTATTATCGAATTCTTGATGCCGAAGTCTGCAAGTGCAATGTTGCATGTCGGGTTTGTATATGAGGTTGCAAGGGTTTTGGGCTCCTTGACGCTTACGTCCTCAATGAGGTTTCGCTCCGTGATTGCCGGGAAGGATTTGAGAAGCTCCTTAGCTTGGCTTTCCATTCCCTCCGGGTAGATCACCGCATTCTGGCTGCAGTTTCTGCGGATATGTAGCGTCAGCGATCTTGTGTCTACATCCGTTATGCCGCAGCGGCCATGGCATCTCATGAACTCATCAAGGCTGATCCGGTCAGGGGGCAGGGGGCCTTGGTAGAGTCTCTTTACAACAAGAGCTGTGGCATTGATTCCACAGCTCTCATTCCAATTTTCATCAACCCCGTAGTTGCCTATCAGCGGATAGGTCATGAGAACAATCTGACCGTTGTAGGACGGGTCGGTCAGAATCTCAGGATAGCCTGACATGCTGGTGTTGAAGACAAGCTCTCCACAGCAGATGTCTGTGACGCCGAACAGCTTGCCTTCATAAAGCTGTCCGTCTGAAAGAAGCAGGTATCCTTTCTCCATTTATGAACCTCTTTTTGGCAGACTGAAATCAACATACCTAAAATGTATAATTATTGCAACAAGTATCCGGAAAATAGATAAAAAATACAACAATCAAGTAAGAATCGGGGTGAAAATGTTGCAGAATATGCAACAAAATAAAAAGCTGACAAATTGAGCCGACTCTATTTATCTTATTTTTCTTTTGCGATATATTGTCGGCGACGGGATTTAAGCTCTACTTGCTCCGTCTAATAAATAGCTAAAGGAGGCGAAAACATGATTCTGTTTTCCACCGAGATGGTCAGTAAGTACCATCCTGACAAGTATGCTGATCAGATTTCTGATTCAGTTCTCACCGAAATCCTTAAGAATGACCCCTCCGCTCACGTGGCATGCGAGTGCATGGCCAAGGACAACACCGTGGTTCTTGCCGGAGAGGTCACCGCAGCCTGCGACATTAATTATGAGGCTGTGGTGCGCGCTGTAGGCGCACGTCTTGGATACAAGGTAGACAAGGTGATCAACCTCATCACAAAACAGTCCACAGAGATCGGAAATGCTGTGGATGCCGAAGAGCAGATCGGTGCAGGCGATCAGGGAATGATGTTCGGATTCGCCGTTAATGGCGGAAAATATTACCTGCCATATGGCCAGGAGGTTGCCATTGATATCATCAAGGCAATTGAGAGAGATATTGAGAAGAACCCGGATTCCATCTTCCTTGGTGATGCCAAGACCCAGGTTACCACTGACATCTCTGCTTCCGGTTTCGTAAAACCTGTCGATACTATCCTGGTGTCAGCCTGCCACAAGGAAGGCCTTTCCATTGACCAGGTCCGCAAGTATGTCTGTGACCTTCTGTCTGCAAACGGCATTCCTGTTCCGAAGAAACTTCTGATCAACCCCGCCGGCACTTGGACTTTCGGAGGACCTGCGGCTGACTGCGGCCTGACTGGCAGGAAGATTGTCTGTGACCAGTATGGCGGCTATGCCCCGGTTGGAGGCGGAGCCTTCAGCGGAAAGGATCCATCAAAAGTGGACAGAAGCGGATGCTATGCCGCCAGAAAGATCGCGGTTGACCTGGTGCGAAAGCACAACTTTGACAGCTGCGTTGTGCAGCTTGCCTATGCTATCGGTGTAAGCAATCCGGTATCTGTCTCCGCAATCGGGACACTTTATGACGGATCAAAGGCCGATGTCAGCGATGAGGTGTTGCAGAGTTATGACCTGACACCTCGCGGAATCATCAGGAGCCTTAATCTTCTTGAGCTTAATTACGGCATTCTCTCCGGTGGGAACCACATGATGGCGTTCATCTGAATCAGAAAGAGAAGAGTGTGTTGATTGCTGTTGCCACACCG
>JAFZUN010000139.1 GCA_017618315.1 Spirochaetales bacterium | reverse complement strand
TTCCAAGGCCTGTGAAGAACCCATCTCCATCTGCCACTGCAGAGGCGATGAAAGAGTTAATATGCTCCACCTGGCTGAGCCTTGTGGCCACTGAGAAGATCACCGCATGGTCAATGCCCCTGTCCTTCCAAAGTTGCTTCACTGACGTCGCAAGACCGTCTCCGAAGCTGCCTTCCTTCTCATAGAAATCGGCAACACCTTTGACTGCCCTTTCAGCCACAGCCTGAGGATAAACATGGCAATGACAATCAATGATTCTCATCTCAGCTGTAGTTGTATCCCGCGTCGATGGCTTTCAGGTTCAGCTCGAACATCTCAGGATGCTTTGCAGAGACCACCTTCTTCAGAGCCTCCTCCAGATAACTCCTGGAGATTGCAGGGCATTCCTTGAGCACCTTTCCCAGCAGCACGATGTTGGCAAGATTGGGGGTTCCCATGTCCTGCGCCATCTTTGTGGAAGGGATATAGAACGCTGAGACGTCAGTACGCTCAACCTTCCTGCCTATGAGCGTCGAGTCCACAAAGATCATTCCGCCCGGCTTGACCGTGCTTTCATACTTGTCCAGCGACGGCAGGTTCATGACAATCAGCACATCAGGATGGTCGATTATGGGTGATCCGACAGGCTCATCGCTGATGGTCACAGAGCACGATGCCGTGCCTCCGCGCATCTCAGGGCCGTAGGATGGGAGCCATGAGAGCTCCTTGCCCTCAGACAGTGCCTTATAAGCCAGAAGCTTGCCGGAGAACAGGATTCCCTGTCCGCCGAAACCTGCGATAAGAATCTGGGTTGTCATCAGTTGGCCTCCTTGGCATCTTCCTTGCTGCGGTCCTTGTAGACTCCGAGCGGATAGTAAGGGATCATCCTCTCATCGACCCACTGAAGGGCCTTCTGCGGTGTCATTCCCCAGTTTGTCGGGCATGCGGACACGACCTCTATCAGTGAGAAGCCCTTGCCCTCGATCTGGTTGCGGAAAGCCTTCTCAATAGCCTTCTTTGCCTGGTTGACGTTCTTGACGTTGTTCACCGCGACGCGCTCGATGTAGTACGGTGCATCCAAGGCACTCAAGAGCTCGCAGACGCGGATGGGATAGCCCTGAGTCTTCAGGTCACGGCCGTAGGGCGATGTCTGTGTGATCTGCCCGGGAAGTGATGTCGGAGCCATCTGTCCGCCGGTCATGCCGTAGATGGCGTTGTTCACGAAGATGATGGTGATGTTCTCGTTTCTGGTGGCGGCATGGACTGTCTCAGCCATACCGATTGAGGCAAGGTCCCCGTCTCCCTGATATGTGAAGATCACGTTCTCAGGAAGCGATCTCTTGAGGCCTGTGGCAACGGCGGGTGCCCTTCCGTGGGCTGCCTCAACCATGTCGCAGGTGAAATAATCATATGCCATGACAGCACATCCGACTGGGGCGACGCCGATTGTCTTTCCCTCAATTCCCAGCGCGTCAATTGCCTGTGCCACAAGACGATGGATGATTCCATGCGGGCAGCCAGGGCAGTAATGAAGCTCCTTGTCAGTAAGACTTGCAGGTTTCTGGAATACTATGGCCATTATCTTGCACCTCCCTCAACTGAACACACAAGGTCTTTTGTGACTGCGATGATCTGGTCAACGCCAGGAATCATGCCGCCTGCGCGGTTACAGAGGACCACAGGTCTTTTGCACTCCTCTGCAAGTCTCACGTCCTCGATCATCTGACCCATTGAGAGCTCCACGCTGACAAAGCCCTTGACCTTGTCTGCTGCATCCTTGATTGCCTTCTTCGGGAACGGCCAGACTGTAATCGGTCTGATCAGACCGACCTTGAGGCCGTACTTGCGCATCATTGTGATGGCGTTCTTCGCCACACGTGCTGCAATACCGAAAGCAACAATGCAGTATTCTGCATCATCCATGAGGTAGCTCTCATAGCGGACCTCGTTCTCCTCAATCTGCCTATAGCGCTCAAAGCGGTCGAAATTGGTCTTCTCAAGGATCTCAGGCTGCAGGTACAGGGAGTTGATGATGTTGTGCTCCCTCTTCATCTGGGTTCCGGTCACCGCCCACGGCTTCTCAATAATGCTCTTGTGGGGCTCAGGAAGAGCCACAGGCTCCATCATCTGGCCCATGGTGCCGTCTGCAAGAAGCATGGCCGGACAGCGGTACTTGTCAGCCAGGTCAAACGCAAGACTTGTCAGATCAGCCATCTCCTGAACAGAGCTAGGTGTCAGGACAATAAGGTGATAATCACCATGTCCGCCGCCCTTTGTGGCCTGGAAATAGTCAGACTGTGAAGGCTGGATTCCTCCGAGTCCCGGACCGCCTCTCTGGACGTTGACAATGACAGCCGGAAGATCAGAGCCTGCGATATAGGAGATTCCCTCCTGCTTGAGTGACACTCCGGGAGATGACGAGCTTGTCATGACGCGCTTTCCGGTGCTGGCAACACCATAAACCATGTTGATGGCGCTTATCTCGCTCTCAGCCTGAAGAAACACGCCGCCCTCCATCTTGGGGAGCCTCTTGGCCATGTAGGCCGTGAGCTCTGTCTGCGGAGTGATGGGATAGCCGAAATAATGAAGGCACCCTGCCCTCAACGCAGCCTCGGCAATGGCCTCGTTACCTTTCATCAAGACTTTCTCTGCCATATGGACCTCACTTCTCAACCGTAATCACACAGTCCGGACACATGGTGGCGCAGAATGCGCATCCGATGCACTTTGACTGGTCAGTCATGACAGCAGGATTATGACCTTTCCTGTTGATCTTGTTCTTGTCAAGCATGAGGATGTGCTTGGGGCACGCATCCACACAAAGGCCGCAACCCTTGCAGATATCCTCATTGAATGTCACTTTTGCCATCTTTCTTCCCTCTCAATTCTCAAAAGGCCGTTTCTGTAGCACCACAGGAACCATATCTGGACCTGCTATGCTTTTCTCAGCTGTAACAGCCACAAGCGGAAGGCCTGTCATCTCGCAGAGTCTCTGAGCTTTTCCGCATGTCTTTTCAATTATTTCAACCGTGGTCTCCGCCCCCAGATTTGAATTGTTCACAATCCCGGTGAACGTAAGACCACAGGCTCCCTCTATCTCCCGCAGGACTTCAAACGCTTCTTCAGCTGTTGTCGTCAGCGGCCTATAGAAGTTCACGACATAGAGCATCTCAAAGTCGTTTTCCTCCAGAATGTACGGAACAAAACGTCCCAGAGCATATGCTCCCCTGTCGTCTCCGCCTATGTCCAGAACCGCATATCTTGAGCGGTCCTGAACGAGCGAATATGCCGAACTCGGCAAAGAAGGCAAATCAACACTGCTGTTTGCAAACGGAAGTGCTATCACACGCACCCCTGCAGCCTCCAACTCAGCTGTGCTGTCCTTTGAGCGGAAATACGGGTTCACTATGTCCAGATCAGCAAGAGAAACCTCAATTCCCTTTTGCCTCAGACTCAGGGCATAATTCACGGCAAGATTTGTCTTGCCACTTCCATAATGTCCGCAGAAAAGTGTCACCCTCTTCAAATTGCCAAATCCCTATCCATCATTTAATTCCATGATCTGAAAGCTTAAGCTCGCTGCTGAACTGCGATGCGGCAAGGCGACATACCTATTTGGTAGGCGCCGCAGCAAAGCGCAGAAACAGCAGATGAGATTATGCTTTCAGGCCCAGTTTGAAGACCCAGCCCATGTAGTCTTCGATTTTGCCTGTCTGCATGCCGTAGAGGTTATCATACAGCTTCTGGGCGATCGGTCCGACCTTGCCGTCACCGACCTTGTAGTCCTCGCCCTTGACGCAGAGGGTTCCGATCGGTGAGATGACTGCGGCTGTTCCGGATGCGAAGATCTCCTTCAGGCTGCCGTTCTTGCTGGCCTTCATGATCTCGTCGATGGCGAGCTTGCGCTCTGTGATCTTGACGCCCCAGTGCTTGAGAAGCTGGATGACGGAGTCACGTGTGATTCCGGGGAGGATGGTCTCCGAATCCAGCGGTGCCGTGATGACCTCGTCTCCGATGACGAAGAAGGCGTTGGAGGTTCCTATCTCCTCGACGTACTTGTGCTCTGCTGCATCGAGCCAGAGGACATCCTTGCAGTCATACTTCATGGCATCCTGGCTTGCGCGCATTCCGCCGCCGTAGTTTCCGCCGACCTTTGCGTAGCCCGTTCCGCCCTTGGCTGCACGGATGTACTTGTCCTGGACGTAGATGCGGGTTGTGGAGAGTCCTCCGTCGTTGGCCGCATAGTAGCTTCCTGTGGGGGAAAGGATGATCATGAAGCGGTAGTGCTTGGCGGGAAGGACCGAGAAAGAGACCTCGTCACCGAAGATGAACGGCCTGATGTAGAGAGCAGTTCCGGGAGCTGTGGGAACCCAGTCGATGTCTTCCTTGATGACGGCTTTGATTCCTGCAAGAAGAAGGTCTCCGGGAAGCTCGGGGAT
>JAFZUN010000138.1 GCA_017618315.1 Spirochaetales bacterium | reverse complement strand
GGACACGCTCACAATCGCCAGCGTAAACAAGGGCGGTATTATTCCGTCTCTTGGGCTGGACAAGCTTTTCAATGACAAGTACGTGACCATCGCCATTCCATTGTCAATCCTGATTGCCGTTGCAATCATGATTATCCTTGAGAAGACGAAGTTCGGTTATGAGCTCAGGGCCACAGGTCTTAACAAGAACGCCGCCAAGTACTGCGGAATGATGGAGAAGAGGAACATAATCATCACTCTGGTCATTTCCGGAGCACTTGCGGGAATGGGCGCAGGCTTCTACTACCTGACAGACTTCGAGCAGTGGGCCGTGACTTCATCCACAGTTCCAGGAATGGGATTCAACGGAATTGCCGCTACATTCCTCGGTGGCCTTAACCCGATAGGAACCATCTTCTCATCTTATTTCATCACTCACATCACTGCAGGCGGTGCCTTTGTTGACCTGACTAAGTACAGCTCACAGATCACTGATCTCATAAGTGCACTGATCATCTACCTCTGCGGCTTTGTCCTCTTCATGAAGACGTTCATGAACAATGTGATCAGGAGAAGGGAAGTGAAGAAGACGGGCAAATTCGAGAACTTCAAACAGGACGGGAGGAAGAACTGATGCTGCTGCTAATCCAATACACACTTATTTTTGCCTCCGTTCTCACGCTTGTCGCTCTCGGAGGATGTTATTCTGAGCATTCCGGTGTCATCAACCTGGGTCTTGAGGGAATCATGGTCATGGGTGCCCTTGGCGGTGCTCTAGCCATGAGATATCTGCCCATAGGGATTCCTGCATTCTTCTATATCCTGCTGGTGATATTCTTTGCAGTCATCGTGGGCATCCTGTATTCCTCTCTTCTGGGAGTGGCTGCCATCAACTTCAAGGCAGACCAGACCATTGTCGGAACAGCCCTGAACATGCTCGGAACCGCTGCCGCCACAGTTATTGTCAAGGCCATCAACACAGCAGCTAATCCGAACGAGGTCAGCTCAATCATCCAGTATATCGAGCCCAAGAAGAAGTTCATCGTCAGCTTCAAGTCATTCGAGTTCAACTGGTTCATGCTGATCACAGTCATTATTCTTGCATGTGCATGGTTCGTGTTGTACAAGACCAAGTTTGGTCTGCGCCTCATGGCTTGCGGTGAGCATCCACAGGCTGCAGACTCAGTAGGTATCAATGTCCTGAAGATGCGCTGGGCAGGTGTGATGATTTCCGGTGGTCTCGGTGGCCTTGGTGGAATTTGTTACATCCTGGCAGGTGTTTCAGAGTGGAGGTTCGAGTATGGAGTAGCCGGTTTCGGATTTCTTGCCCTGGCTGTCATGATATTCGGCCAGTGGAAGCCGACCAGAATTGCTCTTGCAGCCCTGATGTTCGGTTTCTTCCGTGCTCTTTCAAACACATACTTCGGTTTCGGATTCCTGACCAGTCTGGGACTGCCAAGCACGTTCTACAACATGCTGCCATATATCATCTCAATCATTGTCCTTGCACTCACATCCAAGAAATCCAGGGCCCCGAAGGCGGAAGGTATCCCTTACGACAAGGGACAGAGATGATTTCTTATCTGTTATGAAGTTGATTGCCCCGGGTCTCCGGGGCTTTTTTACTGATAGGGGCAGTTGTCGGGCCAGATATAGGTTTCATGATATCTGAGTGTATGCTGACACAATAAAACAGCAATATTTTTACATTTATATTGGAAATTACAATAAAAATATAAAAAAACTACATTCCTATTGTACAATGAGACCATGAACAAAAAAGAACTTCTTACAGAACTGACAAAATTGGGTAATGAGCTCGGTAATCTGATTGCCTATATCGAGAAACAGCCTGTCATGAAAACTGATGGCTCACTGGCTGTCTGTACAAATGACAAAGTCTGCTACCTTTATCATGTAACTGAAAACGGGAAGCGGGAGTATGTGGCAAAAGATAATGCAGAGCTAATCAGGAACCTCTCAAAGAAGGCGCACTATACCAAAATGTTATCTGCCGCTCGAAAGGAAAAGACCCAGATTGACAGGTGCATCAAAACCTTGAACTCTGGTAGAGGTATTACCGATGTGGACGATGTATATCCATCTCTCAACAAGGTAATCAGGAGGACAGAGGTGCCTTTCAGTATGACCGATGACGGTTATGAGAGGAAATGGCTGAAGAAATATAGCTACATGAAGAATAACAGACAGCTCAACGGCCAGAACAAGACGCTTAAAGGGGAGTATGTCAAATCCAAGAGCGAGGTGATAATCGCAGATAGGCTGACATATTATGGAGTGCCATATGTTTATGAGATAACTACAGCAAAGGATGCATTTGTAGAAATGAGGTATCCCGATTTCTTTATCCTGAACAAGAGTACAAGAAAAGAGTTCTTCTGGGAGCATCTTGGCAGGATGGGGGACCCGAAATATGCAGCAAGCAATCAGATTAAGATGGAACAGTTCGCAAG
>JAFZUN010000137.1 GCA_017618315.1 Spirochaetales bacterium | reverse complement strand
AGTTCCTTGTGAACTTCAGCGACTATCTGGACACAGGTCTTTTCCTGGACCACAGGCCTGTCAGAAAACTCATTGAGACCATGAGCAAGGACAAGAGGTTCCTGAACCTGTTCTGCTACACGGCAAGCGCCACAGTTCATGCAGCTGCAGGCGGAGCATTGTCCACTGTCAGCGTTGATGCCAGCGCCAACTACCTTGACTGGGCTGAGAAGAACATGCAGATCAACGGGTTCAACACAATGAACCACTTCTTCTACAGGGACGACTGCCTGTCATTCTTAAGGGAGAACCACGACCTGTTTGACCTGATATTCTGTGATCCACCCACATTCTCAAACAGCAAGGGCAGAGACACTTTCGATGTCCAGAGGGACCACGGCTACCTCATCAGGTCATGCATGAGACATCTGGCAGGTAACGGAACACTGATCTTCTCGACCAACTTCACTCGCTTCAAGATGTTCGGTGAGCTTTATGAGGACTTTGTTGTTGAGGATATCACTGAGAGCACAATCGGCGATGACTTTGCCCGCAACAGCAAGATCCACCGCTGCTATCTGATCAGGCACAAGGCTGAGAAGGCAAGAGTTGTGGAGGTTCCCAGAAAACCCGCCAGGAGAATTGTCAGAAAGAGTATTGAAGGCTGAAGATCAGAACTTCTTCAGGTAATTGCCCTCAACCCAGACTCCCTCATTGATAATAACGAAGGCGCTTTTGTCATGCCTGCGCACTATGCTTCTGAGCTGATGGACCTCATATTTTGAGATCAGGATGTAAAGGATGTGCTCGCTCTCCTGTGTATAGGCGCCGACTGAAGGAAGTTCCGTCACTCCCCTGCCCATCTCGGCGAAGACTTCTTTCTCAATAACGGAGGGGTCTATCTTTGTGATAATCTTGACCTCAACGTTGATGTTCTGGGAGTGGAACCTGTCTATGGCAAACGCATGCACCACGGCAAAGATCACCGAGTAGACCACGGTCTGGACATCGAACAGGAAGAGACAGACCGAGTAAAGAGCGAGATTCACGGTGAGATTGACACGTCCGACACTGATATTCCCGTGGGCCTTGGAGATCAGCATGCCTATCACATCCATTCCTCCGGTAGAGCCCGAGTTTCGCAGCACCAGGCCTATTCCTGCTCCGGAGATGAAAGCTCCGACTATTGTCGATGCAAGACAGTCCTTGACTACCATGACTGTGGGAATGAATGACATTGCAAGCGTGAGCGATGTCACCGCCACTATGGTCTTCAGGAAGAAAAGCTTCTCAAGGCGAGGAAAAGCATAGACCAGAATCGGCAGGTTAATTGCATAGAAGATGATTCCGGCCACATCCTTGGAACCGAAATCCAGATGAATGTAATCAGAAAGCAGTGTCCTTATGAGCTGTGCTATTCCCACTATTCCACCCGAATAAAGGTTGAACGGAACAATGAACATGTTCACTCCCAAGGCATAAAGCGCACCTCCGATAATGCAGAACAGAAAACGCTCGAAATGGATCTTCTTCTCTATCTCAACGGCATTCAGTCTCATGATGACCTTCCTTGGCACAAAGAAAAAGGCTGAGCATAATAAGCATCAGCCTTTCATTCTTAAGTTGCTGAGAGATTACTTCTTCTCTTCCTCGGCCTTCTTGGCCTCTTCCTCTGCCTTCTCCTTCATCCTGTTGATGGCACGCACAATGACAAAGAGCACAAGTGCTGTCAGGATGAACTGGATGATGTTCTGAATCAGGTTGCCGTAGCGGATTGCCAGCTCCTCTGTTGTGAGAGTGGCCTCCCTGAGGACAATCTTAAGCTCGCCGAAATCGGTTCCGCCGACAAGGAGTCCCAAAATAGGATTGAGGATATCCTTGACAAAGGAATTGACGATAGCAGTGAACAGACCACCGATGATGATACCGATTGCCATGTCAACGACATTACCGCGTGAGATGAATGTCTTGAACTCAGCAAAAAAACCTTTCTTTTCAGCCATAATTCCTCCAAATAGGTTACAGTTCTATTTTTACTCAAAAACTGAAAAATGTGAATAAAAATCAGAAAGACTTGGTCACAAACAGCTTCAGGTCCATCCTGTTGACACGCTTGGATACTGGAGCAAGATACTGATGATCGGAGAGAGCCAGTCCGAGTGAGAGGGTCTTGAACCTGTGGTATTTGACTCCCACCTCAGCAGCTATGCCGAAATACACCGAATTGTCCTTGACGAAACCGAATCCGAGATCAAGTCCGATTGCCCCGTAGATATCACAGTTTCCGACATTGGTAGTCATCATTGCCAGTGCATTCAGATATGAATACAGCTGGGTGTTGGCCGTATCCGTGAACAGGTTCTTTGTGGTGTACAGCGAAAGGTTTGCCTTGACTCCGTAATCAAAGGTCCCGACTTTCCCGAACGTATATGAGTAAGATGCAAATACCCCGGCGGACTTCGGACCAGCAGAATCCGGAAGACAGTTCATGTAGCTGACACCAAAATCAAGTGCAATCAGCGGTGAATACTTGGCAGGCTCCTCAGCAGCCCCAATTGCCTCACCGCTCAGACCGGATATATCCACCACTTCATCGCCGCTCTCAGCAGGCTTCTCTTCTGGCGCCTGAATCTCTTCAGTGGAGAACTCCTCCTCATAAGGCTCCTCCTCTTCAGGCTCATATATCTCGGAGTCAGTCATGCTGCTCTGGCTCCAGACTATGCCGTCATAGGACTGCTGCAGATATAATGTATGGACCTCAGAGACATCCAGCTCCAGAGAGACCTCATTGACCGACCAGTCGACCACAGTCCATTTGCCTTCATCCTCGCCGTCCACCTGATAGCGGAAGAACTCGACATCAGGATCATTCTCAAACCATGTCCAGGTCACAATACCATCAGTGGCAAATACACAAGAAAGAGCGAAAATCAGCATCAGAAGAACAGCAGCAAGCTTTCTCATATTATTTTTCCCAAAGCTTCTCAGGGTAGATTCCCTGTTTTGTCTTGAGGGCAAGATTCTCCTTGACGGTATCCCTGTCCTCCTTGTATGTCATTCCGAACCATTTCTCAGTGGTTGAGAAAACGTTGACCGTACCCGCACCTTTCTGCACCATCTCTCCGGCACAGTCAGGCAAGAGGACCTCTGCCTTCGGAGAACCCGCGTTGTCCTTCATGAACCTCTCAAAGTATCCGGTCATATACTCGAAAGCCT
>JAFZUN010000136.1 GCA_017618315.1 Spirochaetales bacterium | reverse complement strand
CATAGAGTCTCAGGGAAACATGCCGCTTACCGTCCTTAACGGAAGGCCGGGCTACATCAACCTGATGGATGCACTCAACGGCTGGCAGCTTGTCCAGGAGCTCAAAAAGGCAACAGGTCTTGACGCTGCCACCTCATTCAAGCATGTGTCCCCGGCAGGAGCTGCGGTGGCGTTACCGCTTTCTGATACAGAAAGGCGTATGTACTTTGTCCCGGCATCCAAAAACCTCACTCCGCTTGCCACCGCATACATCAGAGCACGTGGTGCAGACCGCATGGCATCGTTCGGAGATTTCATCTCGCTTTCAGACACATGTGATGTGTGCACCGCATCGATTATCGCCAAAGAGGTCAGTGACGGAGTAATTGCCCCGGGTTATGAGCCTGAGGCACTTGAGCTCCTCAAAGGAAAGAAGGGTGGTGGATATCTGGTGCTTCAGATGGACAGCTCCTATGTCCCTTCCGAGGTGGAGAAGAGAACGATTTACGGCCTTGAGATGGTTCAGGACCATAACAGCTGGATTCCCTCTGATGAGACGTTCAGTGATGTGCGCTCTGCCTGCCGTGACATCCCAGCCTCGGCCAGGCTTGATCTTACGGTTGCCTTGATTGCGCTCAAGTATACTCAGTCCAACTCTGTCTGCTATGCATACCGCGGACAGACAATCGGTGTGGGTGCCGGTCAGCAGTCACGTCTTGCATGCACACGTCTTGCAGGTACAAAGGCTGACCTGTGGAGTCTGAGGCAGAGTGAAAAGGTGCTGAAGCTACCATTCCTAAAAGGGAAAACTAGAAACGATAAAGACAACATAATTGAGCAATATCTGGCCGATGACCCCGAAATTGATGTGATTGAGGACTGGAGAAGCTATTTCTCAGAAAAGCCTGAGAGGCTCACATCCGAGGAGAAGAAAGCCTATAGGGCAGGCCTTTCCGGAATTAGTCTTGCATCTGACGGATTCTTCCCGTTCAGGGACAATATCGACAGAGCCGCAAAGTCAGGAGTCAGCTATGTCGCAGAGCCCGGCGGATCCGCAAGGGATGAGGAAATCATCAAGGCTGCTGATGAGCATAACATGACGCTTGTGTTTACACACTCACGTCTCTTCCACCATTAATGAGGATTTCAGGATGCAGTATAGGAAAGGAAAGCACGGAGAGAAGCTCTCGGTTTTAGGCTACGGATGCATGAGATTCACCCGAAAGGGTGCTTCAATTGACCTCGATAAGGCGGAGAAGGAGATTCTCAGGGCTTATGAGGGTGGTGTTAACTACTACGACACGGCCTATATCTATCCCGGAAGTGAGGCAGCTTTGGGAGAGATACTCTCCAGGAACGGGATAAGGGACAAGGTCTACATCGCAACCAAGCTCCCGCAGTACATGATCTCAAGCAGGGCGGCCATTGACAGGCTCTTCAATGAGGAGCTCTCACGCCTGAAGACTGACCATGTGGATTTCTATCTGATGCACCATCTTTCTGACATTGCGCAGTGGGACAGGCTGAAGGACATGGGGATCCTTGACTGGATTCAGGAGAAGAAGTCAAACGGGCAGGTGACAAACATCGGCTTCTCTTATCATGGAAACTCGGACAACTTCCTGAAGATCCTTGACGACTATGACTGGGATTTCTGCCAGATCCAGTACAACTACATTGATGAGAACTCCCAGGCCGGTGTGATAGGTCTTAAGGCCGCCGCTAATAAGGGGATCCCCGTGATTATCATGGAGCCGTTGAGGGGCGGAAAGCTGGTGAACATGCTGCCTGAGACTGCAAAGAGGACAATTTCCGCCAATGAACGTGGCTGGAGCGCCGCCCAATGGGGACTCAGGTGGCTGTACAACCAGAGCGAGGTCACTGTGGTGCTCTCAGGCATGAACAGCATTGAGATGGTGGATGAGAATGTCAGGACCGCCTCAGATGCAGAGGCCGGACATTTCACTGAGGAAGACCTTGCGCTCATCGAGAAGGTGAAGAGGGAGATCAACGCACATGAGAAGATAGGGTGCACGGGTTGCCGCTACTGTATGCCATGCCCCAGAGGTGTGGACATCCCCGGTATCTTCCGCAGCTGGAACACGATGTATACGGAGTCGAAGTTCGACGGAAGGCGCCACTATTTCCAGGCTGTGATGCTGACACAGGAGCCTTCTGACGCAAGCAGATGCATAGAGTGCGGAAAATGCGAGAAACACTGCCCCCAGGGCATTCCTATCAGGCAGAAGCTCAAGGAGGCGGACAAGGACATAAGGCCGTTCTTCTACAAGATTGCCTTCAATGTGGGAAAAAGGGTCATGATGAGAAGCGCAACAAAGAAGAAATCCAAGGAAAGCTGAGTCTATGTCAGCGTCTTGAGAGCTCCTTTCCCATTCTGTAGACCCTAGTGGCGTTTATCTGAAGCTGTTCTCTTGTGACCGAGCCGTCGGAAAGGCCCTTGAGCATGTTCTTGAAGTCCTTTCTGCATCCGGGCATGAAGAGGTCACTTCCCGCCGCTGCGGTGAGCTGGGGCTTTACCTTAGGATAGATATCTTCCTTCCTGTTCGTCATGCCGTCTCCGATGACCCAGTCCGTCATCACTATCCCATTGAAGCCGAACTCACAGCGAAGGATTTCCTCTGTCAGGTCACGCCTCTCTGCGGTATGGATTCCGTTTAGGAGGTTATAGGATGTCATGACAGCCTTTGGCTGGGTCTCGCGCACGCAGATGCCGAATCCCTTGAGATAAATCTCCCTCATTGCTCGCTCAGAGACGTTGCTTGAGCAGCCGTAGCGGTTGGTCTCCTGGTCGTTTGCTGCAAAATGCTTGATTGTTGTACCGCAACCCGGATGCTTCTGCACTCCCTGAGTGATGGCCGCGGCCATCTTGCCGCTTACTAGCGGATCTTCTGAGAAGTACTCAAAGTTTCTTCCGCAGAGGATTGTGCGGTGTATGTTAAGGGCAGGGGCAAGCCAGAGCTGCACGTTGAACATCTCCATCTCTGAACCGACTATGTCACCGCACATACTGGCAAGATCGGTGTTCCAGCTCTGCGCGATTGCCGTCCCGATGGGAATTGCGGTGCAGTACTGGGTCTTGACTTCCGCACGTTTGGGAGCTTTTTTGCTTCCACCGATGTTGTTCATCAGCCATTTGACGATTGGTGGCATAAGCTCCATGAAGCTTTCAGAATGCGAGGCTTTGTTCACGCCCCGCGCATATCCGTTCTTGTCCCTGAAGAATAGGGGAGTGAGCCTGAGTCCCGCAGGGCCGTCCGCCATGACAATTGGCGTGAATCCACAGTCTTTTACCCTTGTGCCTGCCTCTCCTGCTGCTCCAGCGACCAGTGAGCTTGCGCTTCCGATCACGCTCAGGATGCCTCCGTTATTCTGGTAGGATCCTATGACAGCAGTGGCAAGCTGCTCGTCTGTCATGTCCTTCACAACATCATCAATGGAGTACTCTCTGTCATAGCTGACAGTCTCTGTCTTGATGTCTTTTGCAAACAGCTTCAGGACCGGGACAAAATCAGGTGCAGTCTGATCCGGCTCTTTCTCCGGTCTCCAGTCCTCAAAAGCAGGTTTTCCCAGTGCGGCTTTCACCTTCCTTATGACAGCATCCTTGTCCAGTTCAATGACCGCCACAGGCAGGTTCTGGGCGCTGCTTGTGCCGCATCTGATCACGTATCTTCCTTTCTCCAGTACAAATGCTGAGTTTCCCTGATCATAGGAGGCCAACTCCCTCAGATCAAAGGATATTTCGACGGTGCAGCTCTCTTTTGGTTTCAGCTGGGCTGTCTTTGAGAATCCTGCAAGATCCTGATAGGGCTTTCCGAGCTT
>JAFZUN010000135.1 GCA_017618315.1 Spirochaetales bacterium | reverse complement strand
ATGTTCATGTTGCTGCCGTAGGCGAGATAGATTCTGCTCATGGGAGGATTATAGCATGGAAAGGAGAGCTTCCTGGAGTATCTGGGAGCAATTGAGTCTTCTCTGATCTGCAAGTTTAGCGAGCCATGCAGGCAAGGAGACGTTTTTCCTGACAGCCCTTGTGTCCGTTGCTGCTCTGTACTTGAGGGTGTCAGCACTGATGACTGCCAGATAGGTTCCGCTATCTCTTTTGATTGAATCCTGGCTGGAAGGAGAGGGGATGTCCAGTTTCTCGTCTTCTGCCACGCAGAGCCAGGCACTCAGGGCATCGGTGGCCTGTTCTATGGCATCGGAGAGATCGTGTCCGGTTGTTATACATCCGCTGAGGTCCGGAAAGCTGACATAGAATGTTCCTGATTCTTCTTTTAACACTGCTGTATATGCATATTTCATAATTGCCTCACATTTCCTTGCGGATGTAATTCAAATCATTCTCATTGAAATCATGTCGTTTCAAGGGGATTGCCTTTCTTTTAGTTGCATTGAAGTATATGTCATGATTCGCCCCGCGGCGTTTAAGCACATACCCATTTTCCTTCAGTTCTTTTTCTTGCCTGCCTCAAAGGTGACATTCATCTCTTCCTTAATTATACACAATTTTACACAAAAAACAATTACTACAGCAATCTTTTAATAGTACTCAAAAGAGTTATATTTCAGATGCGTTCCAGAATGCCTCGGATATACTCATTGTCATGTATTCGTCCCAGGGCAAAGACCTTCTTTCCTGCATCCTTCAGAGAGGCTCCGCAGTAGTAGAGCTCTTGGTCATCAAGCAGCAGGAACCGGTCATGGAAAATCCTGGAATATCTGATTGTCAGATGCCCGTTCTGCTTGGTGAATGCCGAGATTTCCTTTTGTGTGAGGATTCTGTTCCTGTCATCGGTGACAATCAGGACTTTTGTCTGAGTTTTCTTCTTGGAAAGGATATCCAGGGTCTGGCGATCAGCATAGTCATCTATGAGTATTATTCTCTTCTCCGCTTTTGATATTAGGGATTCCAGACAGCTGACGGCATCCCATATACAGCCGTTCCAGAGGATTTTCTCATTGAGTTCCGGGTACTTGTTCTCAAGCTTCTCGACACGTGAGACAAGATCTGTCTGAGTACTGTCTATGCGATTGACGACATTAACCAGATTCAGGTAATTCTCCTGCGTAACCAGAACGCGAGAAGAGTCGATGGCATAACCTTTGAGCATATACTGTTTTAGAACAGAGGTGGCCCAGCGCCTGGAGACCACACCTCTTTGAGACCTTACTCTATAGCCAACAGTAATGATTGCATCGAGGTCATAATAAACAGTCGGCTTGAATGAGCCAGTAATTTGCGTTTTCCGCAAATTACTCTCCTTGGTAATCTCTCCATCTTTGATGGCTGCATTCAGATGTCTGGATACTCTTGATATATCTACATCGAACAGCTTTGTCATCTGTTCCTGTGTTAACCACACGGTATTCTCTGCGGGACTGACGTTAACTTCCAACTCAAAGCCGTTGTCTATGAACTTTACGATTTCATATTTATCTTGCTCACTTGTCTTTTCCATGACAGGCCTCCCGGACAGTATTGAAGCTATTGTTTTGCCCCTTGCTTCCTATAACAGAAAAACTGTCGTTTCTATTGAAGATTCCAAAGTGGAATTGAGACCTGCTGTGTTTATATCTTTATTTGTTGCAATAGGTTGTTTTTATTTTATATTTT
>JAFZUN010000134.1 GCA_017618315.1 Spirochaetales bacterium | reverse complement strand
TGAGAAGCTCATCCTCCTCCGCGATTATGTTGTCATCCTCGTCCATGACAAACTGGTTGCCGAAGAACTGGGGCTTGTTCTTTTTTGGAGGCATGTGGGGACGCAGGAATTCGGAGAAATCCAGGGCCTGCTCAACTGTCTCAAAGTACCCCAGAAGATGCACTTCCTCTCTGGTGGTGATCTCCATTCCCGGAATATGCAGAAGACCGTAGGTGTCGCAGCATGCCTTGACCGCAGGCAGGTTTCGTGCACTGTTGTGGTCAGTGACTGCAATCATCTGAAGCCCCTTGACGGCGGCCATTCCGCAGATGTTGGCAGGAGTCATGTCGTCGTTAGCACATGGAGAAAGACAGGAATGGATATGAAGATCGGAAAAAAGCTCGATCATCTACCGGTTTTCAGTTCTGGGCCGGAACGCCCTTTGCGGCCATCCTGCCGCAGATGTCAAAAGCCGTCAGGGGAGACTGCAGGACAACCATGCCCTCTGAGACTGCCTTCTGAAGGCTCTCTGCCTCCATGTCAATGCCCTCCGGCAGGATGACGCAGGCCATCTCTGAGAGTACTGCCACCGCTATCACGTTCATATGGGTCTGCACTGTCACCCAGGCCATTCCGCTGTCACCGTGGGACATGACCCAGCTCAGAAGGTCACAGACATAACCGCAGGTCACCTCCCTGTCTGTTGAGAGGTCAGGGGTAAGGTTCTTGGCATCAATCAACGGAATCAGTTCCGATACAAGCATCTTTGTGTTCCTCCTTAAGAACGCTCGGTCTGGGCTATCTCCAGCATCTGCTGGGCCATGACCTTCAGGTTTTCCCTCATGATGTGGATGCAGTCCATCTCGGTGCAGTAACCGCGCACTATGTCCTCCGCGAATGAGCGGCAGGTCGGAGATCCGCAGGAGCCGCAGTCATAACCCGGAAGACGCTCGATGATCTCGTTCATCCTCATCATCTTCTTCATGGCCTCGGCCATGTTCTCATCAAGCTTGATGGCATCACGCGGGAGAATCTCCTCGTCGTTCTTGGTCGGATATTTGTTGAGCATGGATGTTGGCACATCCCTGTCAGGATGAATCTCGGGCATCTGGTTCACCATCTGTCTGATGGTGTTCTTTGCCACATAGTTGTTCTCGAATGTCAGAGGACCTCCGACGCATCCGCCCAGGCAGGCGTTGCCCTCAAAGTATGTCAGATCCGTCAGCTTGTAGTTCTCAACCTCCTCAAGGACCCTGATGACATTGTTTATTCCGTCGACAGAGAGGCTGTTTCCGGGGCAGACTGCATTGGCCTCGCCGTCTGATGTTGACCATGCCACACCGTATTTGGTGGCCGGACGGAAGGACGGGTCACTCATCATCTTCTCCACATAAGGCAGAAGCTGGCCGTACATCTCCAGAATCGAGATGGCGCCGTCCACACCTGACTTCTTCTGTCCCAGCGGGCGGTGGATAACCGTCATCTTGGCAGGACACGGTGTGATGAAGAAGCATCCCACATCATCAGGTGAGCAGTTGTTCTTCTTCACGAACTCGGCCTTGGCTATGGTGGCCGCAACCTCCATGGGCTGGCGTATGTCAACGACATTGTCAAGCAGATCCGGGAAACGGACCTGGATCAGGCGCACCACGGCAGGACATGCCGATGAGATCAGCGGCTTGGGAAGATCCGGCTGCTTGAGCTTCTCACGTATGGCCCTTGTGACAATGTCGGCGCCTCTTGCAACCTCGTATACATCGGCAAAGCCCACGCACCTCAGGGCCTCAATGACATATTCCGGGTTCGTTAGTCCTCGGAACTGGCCGTACAGCGACGGTGCGGGGAGTGCGATGGCATACTTGAACTCCTTGATCATGCTGAGCGGATCTGTGACCGCCACCTTTGCATGGTTCTCACAGACACGTATGCACTCACCGCAGTCTATGCAGTGTGTGTCCAGGATATGTGCCCTGCCGCCGCGGACGCGGATTGCCTCTGTGGGGCAGTGCTTCAAACAGTTGGTACAGCCTTTACATAATTCCTTTGCAAGGCGTACGGAATGATAAGGTCTCTCTTCCACTTGATTCACCTCAGGTGAAAGCCCATGGTAATTGTCGTTCCGACACCTACCGTGCTTTCAATATTAAAATCATCTGCGTTGCGTTTCATGTTCGGCAGGCCCATACCGGCGCCGAATCCCATGGAGCGGGCCATCTCGCTTGCGGTTGAATAACCCTCCTTCATGGCCATGTTCAGGTCAGGTATTCCGGGACCGACATCGGATGAGACAAGCTGAACGCAATCAGGATAGACATTCAACGTCAGTTCTCCGCCAAGGGAGTGGATCACCAGATTCAGCTCGACCTCATAGGATGCCACAGCCACGCGTCTGAGGACATCTCCGCTCACACCGATCTGCTTGAGCTGGCGCTTGATGTCAGCCGATGCATGTCCGGCGCTGGTGTAGTCATCCTTTGCGACCTGATATGATCCTGTATACATGGGCTCCATGCTTATTTGTCCTCCTGGTCCCACTGAACCGGGACAGGCACACCGCGGAGTCCCATCTCATAAAGGACGCCGCAGGCAGAGAATGCCGTGAGCTTTGTAGCCAGAACAACCAGCCCCTGATCATCCGCGCTCTGAAGGATATCGTCAGTGGGGATCTTTCCCCTGGCAAACACAAGGCACTTCAGATCCAGCATCTCGCTGGTGCGCACAACATGCGGGTTTGTCAGCCCGGTAATCAGGACCGTCTTCTCATCGACAAAAGCCAGGACGTCGCTCATCAGGTCGGAGCAACATGCTGTGTACACAGGAGTATCCAGCTTGTCCCCGCCGACGAGCACCTTCGCATTCAAAACAGCAACCATATCAGCTATAGTCACGCGAATCACCTCGATTATTAGTTTTAGTGTGTTTTTCAGTGTAAGGGATAGGTTTCCACCCGTCAAGTTTTATAGTTATCTGAGGTGGATTATCTCGGCTCCCAAGGCTTGGGCCTCGGCTTCCGAATGGGTTGAGACCACCGCTGGCTTTCCGGTCTCTCGGATTATGCGCGCACAGCTTTCCATCAGGTCCTGGTCCAGACCCTTGAACGGCTCGTCCAGAAGAAGCGCATCTGAATTGAAGGCCAGAGCCCGTGCTAGGGCAACACGGCGCTTCATGCCGCCTGACATTGTGTTTATGTCCATCTCTGGATCTATGTCCAGTTGTTTCAGAATGCCGGTGCTTGTCTTTGCTTTCTCCTCATCAGTGCCGTCAAGCACCAGCTCCACATTTTCACGTGCGTTGAGATGGGGAAGCAGACGGTCCTCCTGGAACATGATGGACCTGCTTTCCGGCAGACCTGTTATTGTGCCGCACTCAGGTTTGAGAATCCCTGCAAGGATTCTCAGCAGAGTGGTCTTGCCGCATCCGGAGGGTCCCATGAGGCAGATGATCTTTGAGTCTGATTGTGCGTTGAAGTCCTTGAGTATCTGTTTCTGTCCGAAGCTGAAGGAGAGGTTCTCAATTCTCATTTCTGTTTCTCCTTGCTATGAGCTTCTTCACCAGTATCTCAAGGGCAAAGCTCAATGCTATGACAGAAGCGGTCCATGCGAAGAGCTCAGGAGTCTCAAGATAGACTTTGGAGTAATAGATATTGGATCCGATTGCCAGCTTGGGCTGACTCAGCACCTCTGCCGCAATGCCGGATTTCCAGGCAAAGCCCAGTCCTGTCAGACATGCGGCTTTCAGGGACGGCAGCAGATTCGGGACAATGACATGTCTGAAACGCTTCCATCGGGTGAGCCTGTATGCGGTGGCCATCTCGTCCAGGTCCCTGTCCCTGCTTGAATATGACTCTATCAGATTTCCCCATACCACCGGAGCCACAATGAGTGCGGACATCAGGACAGGAACCCCGCCCTTACTCATCCACAGCATGGCAAGGATTATGAACGATGCCACAGGAGTGGCCCTGACCATGCGGATTATAGGGGAGAACAGTGAATTCAGGACATCAGAGGTGCAGCAGGCCAATGCAAGCAGACACCCCAGGACAACGCCCGCAACATAGCCCAGCATGATGCGGAGCAATGTCATGAGGATGCTTGTCCAGAAGCTGCCCTGACGCACAAGGGACCAGAGGGATTTAAGCACGGAAAGCGGTCCGGGAAGAATCAGCTCCTTTCCCACCGCCATTGAGGCAAGCTGCCACAGTGCAACCCAGAAAAGGACCGCAATGAGGGAGCTGATTCGTTTGGACAGTGCCTTCCGTTTTTCCATCAGATTATTGTCAGATCTCCAGGCTGTAGAAGTCGTCTCCAGGCATCTTGCCGCCTATGGCCTTGGGATTGGCCTCATAGAGAACCTTGAGATAGCCTTCCAGGGATTCCTTGATCTGGTCTCCTTCAACAAAGATAAGGTTGCAATCAGGAATGGCCTTTCTTGCCACTGCGGCTGACGGAACAATCTCATACTTGGCACACAGTTCGGCTGCCAGGTCGCTGTTTGCCTTCATGAAGTTGATTGATGTCTCATATTCGCTGAGGAACATCTTGACCTCGGTCGGGTGTTCCTTCAGGAACTCCGTCCTGACTACCACACATCCCATTGTGAGGATGCTTCCGGTTCCGAGCTTGTCCCATTCATCTGTCATGTTCAGGGCAATATGCATGCTCGGGTTCTTTATCAGCACGGTTGTGACTGCCGGCACGGGAAGCATGCAGATGTCAATGCTTCCTGTAGCCGCCTTTGTGGTGAGCTCCGCGCTGTCAAGGAACACGATCTCAACGTCCTTGTCAGGATCAATGCCGTTGCCTGAGAGAATGTATCTTAGCACGTACTCCGGGTTTGATCCCTGTCCTACGGCGTAGATTGTGCGTCCCTTCAGGTCACTGACTGATTTGACGGTGTCTCCATTCTCAAGGATGTAGAGGACACCTGCGGTGTTCAGTGCGGCAAGCCTGACCCCGCCGCTTGTCTTGTTGTAGAGTGATGCTGCGGAATTTGTCGGCAGCGATGCGATGTCGAGCTGGCCTGCGGCCACCTGGGCTATCATATCGGTTGCCTCTGCAAGGACAGTTACCGAATATTTGTTGAAGGTTGAACCCTCATCATTTTTGGAGAGAAGATAGCTTGCACCTATTCCCGTAGGTCCCTTCAGGACACCGAGGCGTACCTCAGCTGCCGGGCTGCAGAACACGGGCAGGGAAGCAAGAAGAACAAGCATGACAACCATAAAAACTTTACTGAACTTGGAAATCATAGCAAAACTCCTTTGCGTAGCCGCAAGATAAATATACGCACGTGATATGAAAAAAGCAATGACGTACATGTACTCCTAATGTATAATTTACGCATGAAGAAAATCATCATTACTTTCTTACTTCTGGTTCTTGCGGTCTGCACAGTTGCTGCAGATGACTCATCATATGACCTCCGCTATAACATCGAGATTCCCGAAGGGTATTCCGAGGAGGGTGGCCCTGTTCCGGATGACAGACCGTCGGTCGCGCTGGTTCTTTCCGGAGGGGGCGCAAAGGGCATTGCCCACATCGCCATAATTGAGGCGCTGGAAAGTTACGGTATCCCGATTGACAAGGTGTTCGGAACCAGCATGGGTGCACTTGTCGGAGGTCTTTACGCTGCGGGTCTGTCCCCAAAGGAACTGAGGGCGGTTGTTACCGGCACCGATCTCATGGGTCTGTTCACGTCATTTGAGAGCCCCGGATACAAAGAGGTCCTCAATGCATTTGATTTCAACAGCAACAATGTCCTGTCAATATCACTTGGGCAGGGAATCGGCGGTGTTACCGGTCTTATAGACGATTATATGGTGATGAACTTCCTGACAAAATATGTCGGAAACGTCCCTGACGACATTGATTTTGACCATGACCTTGTAGTTCCGTACGAGTGTAACGCGTGCAGCCTGATAACAGGTGACGAGATTATTTTCCGCAAAGGTTCTCTCATTACCGCAATGAGGTCAAGCATGAGTATCCCAGTTGTCTTCGAACCTGTGGTGATTGAGAACGGTGATGTCCTGATGGACGGAGGAGCAGAGTCCAACTACATTGTCCACAGGGCACTTGTTGAGGGTTATGACATAATCATTGTAGTGACCTTAAACGGATACGATGACAACAAGCGCACTGCAGAAACCCTTAACAGCTTCTCCGGCATTGTGAGCGGTGCACTGGGTGTTGTGCTTGACAATGCCTCAAGAGGTGAGATTGAGATTGCAAGCTACTGGTTTGCACCTGACACCACGGATTACACGACATTCAGTTTCGGAAAAGCCAAGGAGATCCTGGAGGCCGGTGAGCGTGAGGTGGAGGAGCAGAGGGCAAAGTTCGAGGAGATTGCCGCCCTGTTCACTGAGGAGCAGAAGGTTTACAAAGACCCGAACCGCGTAGGTGAGTATTTCCTGCGATATCCGGAGAAAACAAAGAGCACATACTTGGCAAGCAAGGAGGCACGTCACGAGGATCTTCTGGGGAGGACCAGAATCTCAGTGGGAGTGTACGGTGTGGGAGGTTACGGATTCTTCTTCAACCCTAAGGATTACACTGAGGAGGATACCAAGAGAGTGCTTTTCCCGACTTTGAGCCTGCGCGGATTCATTAAGGATCTTGGCGGAAGTCCCTTAAGTCTTGATGTGAGGCTGAAGACAACCATCAACAGGACGACGGATCTTTCGGTCATGGGTCTTTTCCGTTTCACTCCTGACAGAAAAGAGAGGCTCATGGGACTTGCAAGGCTCAGGGGGTCTGTGGGGTCAATCTCTTTCTATTCGGATAAGAACGAGCCGTTCAGGATCAACATAATCGAGGGGATTGTCGGGGCAGATCTTGGTATCATGCTCACAAACGAGTCTGACCACAACGTGATGGTCTATGGCTCTGCGGACAACATCTGGGGTGCCATGTATGACATTGAGGATAATGATACAGGCTATGGTTTTGCCCCGTCTGCAACAATAGAGGCTGTATACTATCCTGACTATGAGAACGGATTCTTCTCCAAGTTCGGAAGTCGCTTCGACTTCAAGGGAACCGCAGGCTATTATTCTCATGACTCTAAATGGTTCTATAAGCTGGCCTTTGCGGCAGAGAGCAATTTTGAGATAAATGACAAGGTTTCTGTCTGGGTTGACACAATGGCGTTCTCATCACGTGCGCATCTGGCAATGCGCTCCAGCTTTGAGGAGTATGGTGGCTGGGACGGCATGCCGGGCTATGCTGCAGGAACCTTCATGGCAGAGTTCGTCAATGGCGGAGTAGGAGTTCAGATCAACCTGAAGAAGAGCTTTGCATCCAGTTTCCTGGCATTTGTTATGCGCGGCGGTGTCAAGGCGGATGTTCAGTACGGCTGGTATCCCTACTCGGAGCATGAGGAGTTCGATTCAATGATTCCGTTCTCCGGCTGCTTCACGTCAGGTCTGTGGGATCTGGGATTGTCTGTGGCCTACGGTTTCAGCACTCCTGTGGGTGATGTTCTCTTTGGAGCCGGGTTCAACAAGAACCTTCAGCTGGCATTATATGTCGAGATGACCTGATGAAATAAAAGGTTTCGCTTCAAAACAGTTTCCTGTATACTTGTCAGTATGAGAAAACTGTTTGCCATCATAGTTATTTCCTTGCTTGTTTTTGCCTCTGTTTTTGCTGAGGATCCGCCTTCGTCAGAGGTTCCGCCTGTTGTGCCGGAAGAACCTGCAGCCGAAGAGGTTGTGGAGACAACAGCAGAGGAACCTGTGGAAGCTCCAGCATTGGAAGATGAGAGTCCTGTCCAGCAGGTCCGCCCGCGTGTGGCACTTGTGCTTTCCGGTGGCGGAGCCAAGGGAATTGCGCATATTCCAATTATCGAGGCCCTTGAGAGATACGGCATTCCAATCGACAAGGTGTTCGGTACCAGCATGGGAGCCTTGATAGGAGGTCTTTATTCGGCTGGCCTCTCACCTGCGGAAATGAAGGCCATAGTGACCGGCAACGATCTCACTAAGTTGTTCACATCTTTCCAGTCGGAGGGATACACCGAGGTCCTTGATGCATTTGACTATAGCTCCAACAATGTCCTCTCCATATCACTCGGGCAGGGAATCGGCGGTGTAAGTGGCTTCATAGACGATTATCTTGTCCTTAATTTCCTGAACAGCTGTATAGGAAACGTTCCTGACGACATTAATTTCGACACGGATCTGGTGATTCCGTTCGAATGTAATGCATCCGACATGCTCACAGGTGATGAGATTGTTTTCACAGAAGGCTCACTGCTGACTGCAATGCGCTCAAGCATGAGTCTGCCTCTTGTTTTCGAGCCGGTGGTGCTTGGGGACGGAACAGTCCTGATGGACGGTGGAATCGTCTCAAACTATATAGTTCATAGAGCTGTGCTGGAGGGATATGACATCATCATTGTCGTGACACTTGACGGCTATGGCAAGAACAAGCTCACCGTTGAGAATTACAGCTCTCTTTCAGGAGTAGCAGGCGGAACCCTTTCCATTGTGCTGAACAATGTCTCAAAGTATGAGGTTGAGCTTGCCGACTACTGGTTCTCACCTGACATGACAGGTTACGGCACGCTCAGTTTCGGCGCTGCAGAGGGAATTCTGGACAGAGGCTACAAGGAAGTTGAGGAGCAGCAGGCCAAATTCGAGGATTTAGCATCGCTTTTCACAGAGGACCAGAAGGTTTACAAGGATCCCGAGAGGACAGGCGAATACTACACCAAGTTCCCCGAAAGGCATAAGGATGAATACCTGTCCACAAAAGAATACAAGCACGAGGATCTTCTTGGCAGGACCAGGTTGTCTCTCGGTCTCTATGGTTCAGGCGGTTACGGATTCTACTTCAATCCCTCCAATACGTATGAAAAGACGCAAAGGGCACTATATCCGACCCTCAGCCTGAGAGCCTTCATAAAGGATATATCCAGAAGCCGCTTCAGCTTTGACATCAGGCTAAAGATGTCGTTAAACAGGACCACGAATCTCTCGTTCCTCACTCTGTACAGCATAACTCCTGAAAGCAGTGAGAGACTTTATGCCATTGCCAGATTAAGGACCGAGGTCGGCTCAAGGACATTCATGACGGACAAGAGCGCCACAATCAGATTCAATGAGATAGAGGGCCTTGTCGGCCTTGATTTGGGAACCATGCTCACCAATGAGAATAATCACACCATCCAGATGTATTTCTCTGCAGACAACACATGGGATGTCTCAAATGAGATGGAAGCTGAGGATGAGGATTTCAACAATCCGTATGCTTTCAGCCCGTCTGCCACCTTGGCCGCAGTCTATTATCCTGATTACCAGAACGGTTTCTTCTCACAGGCAGGCGCACGCGTGGATTTCCTGGGTAAGTTCGGTTATAACACCAGGGCAAAGCACTTCTTCTACAACATCGGACTTGCCGGAGAATTCAATCTCATGATAAGCCAGAGAGTCTCTGTCTGGGTTGATGCCACCGCATACAGTGCGCGCGGCTCATTGCTCCTGAGGTCAACATTCGATGAGTACGGCGGCTGGAACGGAATGCCAGGCTATGCTGCCGGATCACTTATGGCTGAGTACATCATGGGTGGTCTGGGAGTTCAGGTCACGCTCAAGGAAGGCTTTGCCTCCAGTTTCCTCTCCTTGATCATCAGGGGTGGAATCAGATCTGATGTCCAGTACGGGTGGTCAAATGTCAGTGAGTTCGACTCTGATATTCCATTCTCTGACCTTGAAGTCTGGGACTACGGAGCATCTGTGGGATACGGCTTCAGCACTCCTGTGGGAGACATAATATTCGGTGCGGGATTCAACAACAAACTTCAGCTTGCTCTTTACATTGAGTTGACATAATTACCGGATCAGATCCGGTGCGTTGTAGTTTGCTAAAGGTTTTCTCCAGATGAGCTGTACGGCATCAAGCTTGGCTTTGCTGTAGCTTGTGAACGGGATCTTCGGAGGCCATTTGAACGCAAGGTCGAATCTGGAGTCCTCATCAAGTTCTTCGGGGGAGAAGTAGATGTATTTTCTTCCCCCTTTGTTTGACGAGGTCTTGGGAAACACCTTTGTCCCTATGACTCCGACCTCTTTTATCTCCTCCCAACTGTAGGTTCTTGTTTTGCCCAGAATGGGTCTGAACTCGATCTTCTCCTTGGAAATAAGGATTCTGGTGAAGTTCCTCAGCGTGATCACCGCGAAAACCAGTGCCAGGATTGCAGAGACAACAATACCCACAGTCATCTGGAGGTGGCAGAAGGATACCAGTAAGATTGTCATGAATATGGAGAAGGTTGCGCTGGCAAAGCCTGTCACCGCATCATTAAAGGATTTCACGCTTTGGGTCATTGTATTCTCCTGTTTTCTTTCCTGTATTCTCCGGGAGTGGTGCAGTACAGTTTCCTGAAGGCGGCTATGTAGTTTCTGGAAGATGAGAAGCCGCACTTTTCGGCAATCTCGAATATCGGGGTGTTGGTGTTGACCAGTTCATCCATTGACCTTGCCACACGCTCCTGTGTTATGTAGTCAATCAGCTTTGTATTAAGGTTCTCACTGAACAGCCTGCTCAGATAACTCGGGGTTATGCCTATTGCCTCGGCAATTGATACGAGCGACAGGTTTGGTGAGGTGTAATTGTTTTTGATGTACTGCATGGCATCCAGGATGTAGGGGTTGTTCTTCTTTTTGACAACAGTCTGTGCGGTCTGGATAATGTTGTTCTTTGCAATCTCGAATTGTCTTGAGATTTCCTGTGCATCTTTCAGGCCTGCTGTATTTGACTCAAACTCTGAGCAGCACTGGAGCATTGCGGTCTCATCAGATGCAGTGGCTCCACAGAACTCGGCGGAGAAGCTATGCAGTATCTGCGCAAGGCTCCGTTTCATCTCTTCCTGCTCCTTGCCCTCAGTCTCAATCTGAACGGCCCTTTCCATGTGTATGTCAAATGACTCAAAGTCGTTCTCAAGAAGTGATTTCACGGCCTGTGCAATTCTTTGTGATGTGCC
>JAFZUN010000133.1 GCA_017618315.1 Spirochaetales bacterium | reverse complement strand
CTGGATGTGAGGGAAGATAGATTCGATGCCATCGTGCTTCCTGGTGGAATGCCCGGCGCTCTGAATCTACACAAGAGTGAAGTGGTCAACTCCATTGTCCTCGACACCTACAAGCGTGGCGATCTTGTCTGCGCCATCTGCGCCTCGCCGGCATTCGTGCTGGCTCCCACTGGAATTCTTGACGGCAGGAAATGCACCTGCTATCCCGGCTGCGAGGAGAAGTACTCCCATCTTGGATTCTGTGGTGAGAGAGTCGTGAGAGACGGCAACGTGATAACCGGTGCCGGACCTGGAACAGCATTGGAGTTCGGGCTTCTGATTTCAGAGGCTCTGTTCGGAAAAGAAGTGAGTAGCAAAATCCATTCAGATATGATCTGCAAGTGAGGTCAAAATGAAGAAACAAGGGTTTGATAACGATAAATACCTTAAAGAACAGAAGGCATTCATACTTGATAGGATGTCAAAGGTTGAAGGAAAGCTCTACATTGAATGTGGCGGAAAGCTGCTTTTCGACTATCATGCGGCAAGGGTTCTTCCCGGTTTTGACACCAATGACAAGATGAAGGTCTTCCAGTCCTTCAAGGATGACCTTGATGTCATCATCTGCATCCATGCCGGAGACATCGAGCACCGCAAGATGCGCTCTGATTTCGGAATCTCATACGATACCGATGTGTTCAAGATGATTGATGACTTCGCAGCATGGGGAATCAAGGCAGACAAGGTTGTTGTCACCCGTTATAACGGAGAGATAAGCGCGAACAACTTCGCCGATATGCTGACCCGCAGAGGAATCAAAGTCTACTTCCATAAGCCGATTCTCGGTTATCCGGACAATGTGGATATGGTAGTCAGTGATGAAGGCTACGGTTCAAACCCTTATATCCCCACAGATGCATCTGTTGTTATTGTCACCGCTCCCGGACCCGGAAGCGGAAAACTTGCGACATGTCTTTCTCAAATCTACCATGACTTCAAGGAAGGCCGTAAGGCCGGTTATGCCAAGTTCGAGTCATTCCCGATCTGGAACCTTCCGATAGACCATCCTGTAAACATCGCCTATGAGGCTGCAACCGCAGATCTCGGTGACTTGAACCAGATTGACCATTATTATGTCTCTGCTACCGGTAAGATCGCCGTTAACTACAACAGGGACATGGAGGCTTTCCCGCTCCTGAAGAGGATTCTGGACAAGATCTCAAACGGATCTCTGACATATAATTCCCCGACAGACATGGGAGTCAACAGACTCGGATTCGGAATCTGTGATGACGAGGTTGTCCGTGAGGCTGCCAATCAGGAGATCATCCGCCGTTACTTCAGGTCCGCCTGTGAGTATGCCCAGGGAATCGGAACCAAGGATACCGTTCAGAGAAGCTATGAGATCATGACAAAGGCCGGCCTCTCAGTTGAGGACCGCCCGACGGTCAAGGTCGCTGAGGCCGCACTTGAGGATGCCATAGCCCGAGGAAAGAGCAAGAACGGAATCGCCTGTGCCGCTGCCATCCAGCTCAATGACGGCAGATTCGTCACCGCCCACAATTCTCCGCTGATGCATGCATCAAGCGCCCTGGTCCTGAATTCTCTCAAGGTCCTTGCCGGTATTGGCCGAGAGGTGGAGCTGATTCCGCATGAGATCCTTGACAGTGTCTATGCCATGAAGCGTGATGACCTCAGAGGACGCGGTATTAGCCTGAACCTTGATGAGACCCTGATCTGTCTGGCCATGGCCGCAACCATGAACTCGGATGCAAAGAAGGCGCTTTCCAAGCTACCGCTTCTCAGAGGCTGCGAGTCTCACATGAGCCATATCCCGAGTGCTGGTGACTCATCCGGTCTGAGGAAACTTGGTATCAATGTTACAAGCGAGCCTAAGTTCCCGACCAACAATATGAGGAATTTTTAATAATCGTAGTCTATAGCCCGGTGAATTTCAGGCTGGCACTAACCAGCCGGTCCTGATTTATGGAGGCTCTGAATGTCACACCATTCTCAGTGTGCTCCCATGATATCTCAAGCTCTGTCTTGCGTCTTGTCACTGAAAGAGATGCTTTTCCTGCCTTCACTGACAGTTTCCCGTCTTCTGCTTTAAGTGGCAGACCGTCAGGTCTGCTCAAGGTGAACTCGGCATGAATTGACAAATTATCTTTATCCAGTGAAAGGAGATATTTGGTTGACTCAATTTTACCTCTATCAATGTCATACAGGGTTCTGTTGTCGGCCTGAAATGAAAGCGGTCCATGAATGACCTCAATGGCAAAGCGGATCTCGCGGCGCTGGCTCTCACCTCCATAGACAGGAAAACTGAATATGTCTGACTCATATAGGACAGAAAGACCGGTTTTATTGTCTGTCGTTGACAGAATCTCAGCGCTGAAGCGCACTGAATCCTCGGGGCTCTGGTCATCCGATAGCTGTTTCAGCTTGACTCCTGTTCCTCCAATGCGTCTTGAAGCCCTGATGTCTAATGCATCAGATATGGTCTGGAGTTCCCATCCTGATGTGATTCCGCCTCCAAGATACATATCCCACGCACTTTGGATGAAGGCCTGTCCCTTAACAGTGAATGAAAGGATTTCAGCCTCTGCATTTGCGCCAAGCAAGGTGAACAGCATTCTTCTTCCTGTTCCAAGCTGTTTCCAGTTCACCTGATATTTCTCTGTGGCAGAAGCAATTGTCCTGTTGTTCTGAGATGCGAACAGGATTCCTGCAAAAGCATTTGAGGTTCCTGTGATTACCCCGAAGCCAAGCGGGGATGAGGGATTGAACACAGGGCTGAGAGTGATCAGATCAAGGTTGTCGAATGAGAAGGCTATTCCTGACAGTCTGGGATTGATGGAAGGACTGCGTATATCCTGAAAGTTGCTGCCTTTGATGAAATCATGATTCATCGGACTGATCATGAGGGTGAAAAGACCTGAATCCTTGAGTTCTCCAACCCTGATCATCCCATCAAAGTCAGCTGTCAGAAACGGAGGTGCCTCAATCGTGAACATTCCGTTTCTGTCCTGCCTCAATGAGAATCCGTAAGCGATGCTCTCTGTATTGAGAAGCGCATGGATGACCCGTGAGTTCTTAAGCTGACGGTATGTAAGGGTGAGATCATTTGAGGCAATTGCCAAAAATAGCGCAATCAACAGTAAGAAAGGTATGATTATTATTCGTTTCATGCCCTTATATACGGGAAAAGTGCCAAAAATATTTCAGGTTCCGGTTAAAAAATCTGGTTTTTTTCTGTTGTAATTGCAAAAAAGAAGAGCTCTTCACAGGAAGAGCTCTTAGGCATTATATAGACTAATTTAACAAATTAGTTGTGCTGTTTCAGTCTCCGATCACAGTTGTCTCTTCTGCGTTCCAGAGAATTGTTCCGTCTGAGGCCACAATCTGGTTGTCCTCAAGGAGAACACCGGTTGCGATGATTGTTCCCTCAGCATCCTTTGCAAGACCGTCGGATGTGATTGTTATTCCCTTGTCCTTGATTTTTGCAATGACCTTCACCTCTGAGCTTATCTTCTCAAGTGAGAGTGGCTGGATGCTCTTAAGGCGGATATCAACATCGTAGCCACGGGCATCGAGGTTCTTGAGGATCTCATCGAGTGAGTAGTTCTCAAGGCTCTTTGATGTTGCCGCGTTGTCAGATGACCTTGTCTGAGTGATGTTGTTCAGGTCGATTGTCGTGTTGACATCAGGAAGCAGGATTGTGCTGTCTGTGGCGTTGTTGTGGCCGAAAACAGCCCATGAACCGACAAAGACAACGACAAATGCCGCTGCGACACCGATCAGCTGAGGTGCTGAAAGCTTGAATGTCCTGTGGAGGAAGGATTTCTTTCCCTTGCCCTTTGAGAGGTAGTTCTTCTCAATCATTGAGAGAACCCTGTCCTGATGGGGCTGGATCTCATCTGCAGTAAGCTCTGCTGACTTGACGGCATCACTTATCTTGAGAAGGTTCTGATAACGGGTCCTGCAGCTTGAGCAGTAACTCAGATGCTCTTCGACCTGGCTCTTCCAAGGCTCGGTGAGCTCATTGTCCAAATATGTGTTAAGAATCTGATCATCAAGGCACATTCACTTCCTCCCGGTCCAGTTTTGCCTCAAGCTCCTTCCTTGCCCGATGCACCCGGACCTTGACATTGCTCTCCGAAATCTTCAGGACCCCTGCAATTTCCTTGTAGTTAAGCCCTGCATACTCCCGAAGGACAATAACAGTCTTGTAAATCTCAGGTAGCTCGCTTACCGCCTTACGCACAGCTGCCGTCGATTCCTTCAGAATCAGCTCCGAGGCCCCGTCCTTGAAAGGATTAACCTGCGGTCCTCTCATGACTTTCTCCAAGGATGCGCTTTCCCTCATCTTTCTCTTGACATGGTTGATAGAGAGGTTCTTCACGACCCTTATCAACCAGAACTTGGCGTCATCCATTGAAGGAAACGACATGTCCTTGTCATAGAACCTGATGAATGCATCCTGACAGATGTCCTCAGCAACATCCTGGTTGTAAGTCACATGGTATGCGACCTTCATCACAACCGGGAATACTTCGTTGTAAACCTGTCTAAAGGCTAACTCATCGCCGCTTCTGATTTCCATAAACCTTAACAAACGTCCTCAACAAAAGTTACTATAAAATTACATCTTTTTTTGCAAAGATGGTCCGTTCGGGGTATCTTTCAGCAGATAACCCATCGCATCTATCTGATTCCTGTAGGAATCGGCTGCCGCCCAGTCCTTGTTTTTCTTTGCCTGAGCACGTTTCTCAACCAGTTCCATGACCTCTGCAGGAATATCCTGTGAGTCATCTTTCTTGGCCTTGACCTCATCAAGCCTCAGTCCAAGGACCTGATCCATGTAGTTGACCGCATAACGTTTCTCGGCATTGGAGATTCCCTCATCCTTGAGCATTGTCCACAGGACGGAAAGACCGCGTGCAGTGGCAAGGTCGTTGCATACAAAGCCGTCAAACTGATTCATGTAAGACTTGGTCTTTTCTGATATTGAACCGGCCGGTGCGACATCATCGCCAAGTGATGCGATTCTGTCAATCAATCCGAGCCTTGCTGTACGTGCACTGTCCATGCCCTGATAAGAGAACTGAAGCTGTGTCCTGTATGTGGCTCCAAGGCAGAAATACCTGTAATCCAGCGGGTCATATCCGTGGTTTGTAAGTACTGACATGGTAAGGAATTCTCCGGAGCTCTTGGACATCTTGCCCTTGTCTGAGAGCAAAAACTCGCCATGCATCCAGTAGTTGACCCACTTCTTGCCGGTTGCAGCCTCGCTTTGGGCAATTTCGTTTGTGTGATGGACGGGAATGGCATCAATTCCACCGCAGTGGATGTCAAACTGCTCGCCAAGGTAATACATGCTCATTGCAGAGCACTCGATATGCCAGCCCGGATATCCGCGGCCCCACGGGGAATCCCACATCATGGCCTGCTCACCGAACTTGCTGTTGGTGAACCAGAGCACGAAATCCTTGGGATTGCGCTTGTTGGAGTCTATGTCTATCCTTGCTCCGCTCTTGAGGTCATCGAGATTCAGTCTTGCCAACTTTCCGTACTCGGGGAAAGTGTCTATGGAGAAATAGACGTTTCCGCCGGCGATATATGTGTGCCCGCCGGCCTCAAGACGCTTGATCAGGTCAATCATCTGCTGTATGTGCTGGGTTGCGGGACAGACGATATCGGGTCTGATGATGTTCAGTGAGTCATAATCCTTGAAGAATGCATCAGTGTAGAACTTGGCTATGTCCCAGACGCTGCGTCCGCTCTCACGGGCGCTTTTCTCCATCTTGTCCTCTCCGTCATCCCCGTCACCTGTAAGATGTCCTACATCAGTTATGTTCATGACATGCTTGACCTTAAATCCGGCATGGCGCAGAACTCTCTTAAGAGTGTCCTCGAAGATGTAGGTTCTCAGGTTGCCGATATGAGCATAATTGTAGACTGTCGGTCCGCAGCCATAGAGTCCCACATATTCATCTGAAATCGGTTTGAACTCCTCAACGGCACGTG